>JBBTRI010000027.1 GCA_038065255.1 Patescibacteria group bacterium | reverse complement strand
AAATAGCGTGATCGCCAACCGAATGAAACCAAACCACATTCTTGTTATTGTTCGGCAGTTCAAATAATATACGGTGTGATCCGTCAATACGAAAAGACCAAAAGTCTTTAAGGCGGCCTTGTAATTTGTGGGTATGGAGAGACGGTTCGAACGGATCATTGCGAAAAACTTTTTCTTGTTTTTCTGCTTTCAGTTTAACGGTACGGGGAAGTTTTTTATACTCCCGAAGAAACTTCGAAGAATAACGAATGATCATATCATGTCCTGAGATCACGCAATGTTTTGAGTACCTTCCCTTTTCCGGATCTCAACTCACTTCTACTTTCTTCAAGTTCATTAATAAGTTGGCGCTCCATCCATAGTCGGATGAGCATACGAATAAACTCGCTCTTACTTGAGTAGTTTCCACTCTTTGTCGCCTTATCAACAACTTTTACAAGGGGTTGAGGTAATGAAATATTGATAATATTCCTCATACATACGTTTGTAACAATTTATATTACAATAATACATTGATCTTTCATGTATTGTCAATGTAATTGACATTTTCAAAATAATTCGATAGCATCATTCTACCGTACATTACAATCATGCAAACAACCGATACTGTTATTATGGTTCGGCCTAACTCTTTTAAGTACAATAAGGAAACTGCAAAAACGAACGGCTTCATGAAGACTCTGGATCATCTCAATAAAGAACTGGGAACTAACTATCTTGAGAGTGACGTGTGGTATTTGGCGATGAAGGAATTCTACCTCATGACACTCGCATTGCGGAACAATGCCATCTTTGTGGCAGAGCTCTGCAGCCCATCCGAAACGCCCGATGCCGTGTTTCCTAATAATTGGTTCTCACTCCATACACCAGCAACACTTGTCATCTATCCAATGGAGGCGGTAAGCCGCCGGCGAGAACGCCAAGTCGAAAAACTCCTTGAGTGCTTAAGGGCATTCCACCACCCCGGAACACGAGTCATTACGCTTGCCTATGAAGAAAAGAGTGAGCGCTTCCTCGAGGGCACGGGAAGTATGGTGCTCGACCGCACTGCGAAAGTAGCATATGCGATTGAATCGCCGCGGACCCATCGGGGGCTTTTTGAAAAATGGTGCGGTCTCATGGAACATGAACCAATCTTCTTTCATGCCTTCGACAAAGAAAACAAACCCCTCTACCACACAAACGTGGTGATGGGTATTGGCGACCGTTTCGCCGTTGTCTGCTACGATGCGATCCATGCCCGGGGCGAACAACTCCTTGTCGAACGCCGACTGCGAGATGCGG
This sequence comes from Patescibacteria group bacterium, assembly GCA_038065255.1. Lineage (NCBI taxonomy): Bacteria > Patescibacteria group bacterium. The sequence continues at coordinate 16,397 of JBBTRI010000027.1, read as the reverse complement.
ACAAGGCAATCATTCCTATTTCGATGAATCAAATGTATGCGTTTTGCGGCAACCTGCTCCAGGTGCGCTCAACCGAAGGTAGGAGTCACATCGTCCTGTCGAGTACTGCATTCAATGCATTCGACACTGCGGAAAAGAATGAACTTTCCCTTTATGGCAATCTCGTGCCTGTCAATATTCCCATCATCGAAGGCCTTGGCGGCGGCAGCGCACGCTGCATGATGGCAGAAGTATTTTAATCCCTCCTTTTGAGAGGGATTTTTTTATTCCCCCGCATTCTTGACATCCACACGTTGCGTGATACGATGAGCTGGATTTGTACATTAACAATGAGTGAAAGCACGAGCAAAACGATACAGTCTCCTATCTTGGTTGCATCGTATGAATGCCTTCTGTGTGGCACAACCGACATTGGCCCGGATGATATCGCATCCCACAAAAAACAGCATGGCGCATTCAAGCGCTATGGATTGCTCTGGCCGGAAAAATTATCGGCAGGCATTCCTATTGATTTTCGATCGAACATACCTACGTATTCTTCTCCGACTCTTGCGCATGCGCTTGGCGTTTCTTGCGTCTACATCCGCAACGAAGGAGTCAACCATTCCGGCAGCATGAAGGATTACATCGTACGACAGGCGCTCGCCGCCGGTCGCGCCAAGGGTTTCACGCGCTTTTCGGTTGTATCCTCCGGCAATCACGCAGTGTCTCTCGCAATGAACACTGACTCAAAGCGAGAAACGGCGATTCTCTTTACGCCATCGTCATCATCAAAGATTCCATTCTTGATCACGTTCCCCCATGTAGTCGCAGTCGGCATGCACGATGCGCTTATCGAAGATGTCTACAATCTCGTAACTCAAGTAAAATTGAACGGGATCTATGATATCAATGCGCACAACGAATGCTTACTGCCCGGACTCATACCGGTGGCATCTGATGTCCTATCGCTCGATCCTTTGCCGACTCACGTTCTTGCAGGAGTTGGGAATGGAACCTACCTTGCCGGCATAGGCTGGGGGTTAAAGACTCTGAGTAAATCATACCAGAAACTACCCAAGATTATTCCTGTCGGCATGAAGGGCGCATTCCCGTCCGAAGATGCGTATACACTGAAAGAATCGATTGTAGAATATAGCGAGTTCTTCGAACAAGAGGATGTCATCGATGCGGCAGAAGGGTCAATTGCCATTGAAAGCTATAGCATGCCGCAACTCATGCACGCAGTTTCTCTCACAAAGGGTTTTCCTTTGGGAGAATTGACGAACCGTGATCTTGCCGCCGCTTACGAACTCCTTGCAACCGACGCTCATCTTATTGCACGTGGCGCCATTCCCGAACCAACGGGTATCATGGGGCTTGCAGCAGCGCTCAAATGGAAAGACCGCTTCACACAGAAAGATGTTCTCCATTGTTCGTTCACCGGACACGGAGTAAAAGATTTGGAAACCATTTCTCGCATTCTCTCGCCTGCACTTAAAGATTCACTGATCAAAGCCGCACGCCGCGATCGTCCGGATCTTCTGCCGCGCGAACCGGATGCCCAAGGCATTAGCATCCATATTCCAAAAGATACGGATGCCGATAAGCTCAACATGCTCTTGCGCAAAAACACGTCTGTTTTGGATCCGATCGAATGACCATGATCCGCATTATTGCCGATACACAAAGCAATGCGCACTTTCTGGAAAGCCCCATGGAACAGGCATATGACCAGCGAGGCGGACTCTGCCAGATCGGAGATGAAGGAGTCCTCATTACCGCCAATTCGATTGATCCTAATTTCCTATCGTATTGGGCGGGTCTTGGATTCACGCTTCCCTTGCTCCTCACAGCAGGACCCTCGGATGGCACACGATCGCTTTCGGAACTCATCATGGATCGTCCGGATATCCGCGAAAGCATCCGTTCGCACGTCAATGGCAACAAAGCCCGCCTTGAATTCTTTTGCATCGAAAAAACGGAACGAAAGCTTTCCGACTACCTTGGCATTCCTGCGTATTGCACGTTTGATGTAGCGATTCCTTATTCCAGAAAACCTGCAGGAAGACGCCTATTCTCCAAACTCGGACTTACCACCCCGCCGGGAATGATCTGCTCAACGCTCCATGAAATGAAAGAGTACGTTCAAGTAAGTCTGGCCAGGAGAACCGAGCTCCTTCTTAAGGCAGAAGATGGAACGGGAGGAATTGCGTGCAATGGCATGCACTCTCTGAAGAATAAATCTGATCTTGATGCAATCCTATCCGATCCTCCACGCTTAGGATCAGAGTTTGTGGTCGAAGAACGCATTGATGCCATACACGAAGTTTCCGTACACTGGGAAATCAATGAAGACGGCACTCCGGCGCTCATAGGAATATTCAACCAGCACTCACCCAACCTCGGCTATCAGGGTGCGTCATGGCCAGCTTCGATTCCGGAAAAAGTCGTGCGCAAGATCACAGAGGAAGTTCAGACAATCTGGTGGCCGGCGCTTCTTGCAGAATTTGCTATCGGATATTTCTGCTGTGATATTATTATTGATGCGCAAGGAGTGCACTACTGGATCGACTTCAACCCGCGAAAGGGAGCAATACGCTATGTGTACGACCTTACGCGGCGTTTTGCGCAGATCCATTTCGAGGGACACTGCGCGTCATTCACTCATGAACATGTGAAGCTGCCAAATGGCGAGAAGCACTATGCGTTTAGCGACATACGCAAGCAATTAAGCGAACTCTTGGCGCCCGCTGAAGATTTCTGCATCATCGCTTCCAACCCCGGTGTCATTCCCTTCGGATATGTTGATCTCACGGGACTGTGCCGATCGGAGCATGCCGAAGCAGCAATGAAAGACCGCTTTGCCGAAAGCAGGCAGCGGATCGCTTCTCTACCTTAAAGGGCCCTCAAAGCCCTTGTTTTTTTTTCTGTTATTGTTAGACTGACGGGCATATGACTATTACCTCCGTTGCTGGGCGCAAGTACACCATACCACTCACACAACCATTTTCATATTTCACGGCATCACTCACACACTTGCCCTACCTTCTCGTCTCAATTGAAACAAGTGAAGGTATGCGTGGCTATGGAGAAGCTGCGCTTGCATGGGATGTAAATGGTGAAACGCAAGAAGGAGCACTTGCATGTCTTTCTCTTGTACGGCCGCTGCTTGCCAATCATGCACTTCTGTCAGTAGATGATGTACAGAAAATCATGGACGCCGTTAATCTTTCTCTCTATGGAAATACGGGACTCAAATGCGGTATTGAATCGGCGCTATTCGACTGTCTGGGGCAGTCCTTTAAAACTCCTATTCATAAACTCGTTGGCGGATCATCGCTCGCATCAATAATTCTGCAAAAAACATTCTCCTTTGATGAATTAACGTCAGACATTTCTGCGACAATGAAAGAAGCGTACAGTTCGGGAGTGCGAATATTCAAGTTTAAAGTCGGACGCGACGCTGCAACAGAAAAAACGGCGCTTCTCACTGCGCGCGCTCTGTATTCCGACAGCATACTTGTCCTTGACGCAAACCAGGCGTGGAATAATCCATCTGACGCATGTATTTTTTTAGACTCTCTTACTGATGCACGCATTGCATGGGTCGAACAACCGGTACTTGCCCATGACTACGAAGGCCTTGCCTTTGTCCGCTCGCACTGCAATGTGAAAGTAATGGCGGACGAGAGTTGTCACAATAGTACCGACCTCAAAACTCTGCATACCCTTCAGGCAATCGATTACGCCAATCTCAAGCTTGCAAAATGCGGCGGCCTCTTAGAACTCAAAAAAATGATCGCATTCTGTGAAGGCGCTCACATCGGCTATGTCCTGGGAGATATGATCCACTCATCCCTCGGCACAGCCTACAATCTTCACGCGGCAACGCTTGGCGCATTTGCCGCATATGACCTAACGCTTCCCAGCCGCATTCAAGGCGACTGCGCAACAGAGCTTGCATTCAACGGCTGGCATGTGGCTATTCCACAATCAGCGGGACTTGGCGTTACGCTTACCGCCCAACCCTGCCCTTCGCTAGCCCAAACCAGCCTTGACGCATGATGAAATTAATGCAAAGCTTCATCTGCGATCTTTTTATGGAAACAAAAAATCAGATTATTGAAGAGATTGGAAATCATATTTGGAAAGTTGAGAGTGGCAAACCCGGACATGTTTTTGTTGTTTCGGGAGGTATTCACGGAAATGAAAAAACAGGCGCAGCAGTGGTGCGTATGATTAAAGAAGGTCTTGAACAAGGAAGCTTATCGGTGCAGGAGGGAGTATGGTATTTCCTTCATGGCAATCTTGAAGCGATGAAATTGGATGAACGATATACAGAATCTCATGTCGATCTCAATCGCTGCTTCACTGATAACCTCACCGGTGAAGACCGGCAAAGCTATGAAGGGATGCGCGCACAAGAAATCATGGATGCGATTGCAATCGAACAGTACCCGTACAATTCCGTCGTTGGCATCGATATCCACTCTACCAACCATCCGTCAATCCCTTTTTTGGTGAGCCAAAAAAATCCCGGACTACTTCATGTGCACGTTCTTCCTCACCTTGCTACCGCACAAGCTCTACTGTGTGATCCTGACCTAATATTTGAAGGCGAACTCCTGACAACAGATGAATACTATGCGCGGCGAGGGCTGGGCCTCTGCTATGAATCAGGGCATGCTGATGATCTTTCTCGTGTTGATGTAATCTATAATGAAATCATCGCGGTCGGAAAAGCTATTGGTGTCGTAGTCGCACCAGAGGATGTTGTCACGCTCGTATCGCAGGCACCCCACCCCATCTACACTCTGCGCGAGGCGATTATTCTTACGGACAAGGGATTTGAATATGCTCCGGGAGTTGGAGTTGAGAATTTTAAACCCTACTCTGCCGGCGACATCCTTGGCTATCACGGCTCCGAGCCGGTCATGGCGCCTTCGAACGGAGTTTTTCTGTTTCCAAAGTTAAAAAAGCACTGGAAAGTGGGAAAACCGCTTGGTTATATTACTGAGTGCCCTTCACCATAACCACAGTTATATCCTTCGTACGGCGAAGGATTTTTTTTATAATTATGCGATGGGCACCCTTGACAATGAGACCCTCATACACTAGAGTCATGTGGCACATTGACAACTCATGAATAACGTTTCGATTAACTCTGAAATTGGCCGATTAACAAAGGTTATGATTCACGAACCTGATGATGGGTTGGAAAAAGTGATTCCAAATAAGGCTGTCGAATGGCTCTATGAAGACATTGTCTACTTGGAGCGCATGCGACAAGAGCATGGAGTATTTTCGAAGATCTTAGGAGAGCTTCTCGGAAACGATGCCGTTCTTGATGTCCAGGATGTTCTCATTGAAGTGTTTTCTGAAGAAGTCGCGCGCGAAAGGTTCGCTCGTGAAATTTGCGCGATTGAGGGAATTGAGGGTTCATTGCGGAAGATATTAACCGATCCCGATGTCCCGATCAGTCCGCAAGCGTTTGTGGATATAATGCTTACAGGCGTTGTAGCATCAGAATCAGTTGCACTCTTTCCACCAGTGCCAAATCTTATCTTCACGCGAGATATCGCAGCGGTAGTTGGTAATCAAGTTATTGCGAGTACGTTTGCAAAACAGGCTCGCAGGCGCGAAGCTCTGCTTATGCGCTACATCCTCTATCGCTATCCCTTCTTCAAAGATGCACAGAAGATTGAGGTGATAAAAACACCCGGCGAATTCCTCTTGACCGAAGATGAACAGAAAAAGATGGCAGTAACGATTGAGGGTGGAGATGTTATGGTATGGAAACCGCGCCACGTTTTCGTGGGCTGTGGCGAACGCACATCCCCCATCGCAGTCCGACAGATTCGCGAGCAGTTGTTTGCAGCAAACCTCATTGATTCACTCACATGCGTTTTCACACCCAAAGAACGTTCCGCGATGCATCTTGATACGATTTGTACCCGAATCAGCAATGACGAATGCGTGGCGTATGCTCCCTTTGTCTGTGAAGACGGACACGAAAAGCAAAAAATGCGCGTGGTTCATTATGAGTCAGCTACGAGCGAAGGTCAAAAATTTTCTTCTCTCGAAAAACTCATTGCAGCCGTTACTCCTGAAGTGACAATTATTCCATGCGGCGGCGGTGAATTCCCTCACGACATCCGCGAGCAATGGACCGATGGATGCAACTTTCTCGCGCTTCGCCCGGGGTTTATTGTGGGCTATGACCGCAACACAAGAACGGCAAGCGAGCTCGAAAAGCATGGTTATAGACCATATATCCTATCACCCTATAATGTCGGTAGTCTGATGGGCGAATTAAAAGAACTGTTCGAGGGTAATGAAAAGGTTGTCGTTCTTCTTGAATCCGGAGAACTATCCCGCGCCCGCGGCGGACCTCGCTGTATGAGCTTTCCGATTGCGCGTGACAACTAACATGATGTACACGATCGACTTTGCACGGGAAGAAATTACCGACCTTATTGAAGGCGCATTTAAACCCCATAATCTTCCAATCCGCATCGATATGCCTTCGGCACAACTCGGCGCTGATTTTGCAGTACCGATATTCGAACTGGCAAAACAGCGCGGAGAACGACCAGACGTTTTGGCGCAAGTCATGGCTGATGAACTCTCGCAAATTATCACGGCAAACTTCTCTGTCATCACGGCAAAGGGTGGGTTTGTGAACTTCACGCTCGACAAGGAGCGTTTTGCAAGTAACGTCGTCGAAGAGCACTGCGCTAGCGGCGACGCCTACGGCTCGTCCGATGAAGGCAGTGGAAGGACGATTGTGATCGACTACTCCGCGCCAAATATCGCAAAGCCGTTCTCGGTGGGGCACTTGCGCTCAACAGTTATCGGCCAAGCACTCCATAATATCTTCTCGTTCCTCGGCTATACTGTTGTCGGAGACAACCACATCGGCGATTGGGGAACGCAGTTTGGCAAACTCATGGCTGCCTACAAACACTGGGGCAACAGAGATGTAGTCAATGCAAACCCTATCAAAGAACTACTTGAACTCTATGTGCAGTTCGGCAAGGAAGCAAAAATAGACCCAGGCCTGAATGATGAAGGACGTGCATGGTTCAAGCGCCTCGAAGATGGTGATCCGGAAGCTGTTGAACTCTGGAAATGGTTTGGCGAATTAAGTTGGATTGAATTCACCCGCGTCTATGAACTTCTGGGCGTTTCATTCGACGAAACGCTTGGCGAGAGCTTCTACAACGACAAGCTTGCCGGCATCGTGCAGCATGCGCTTGATTCGGGTGTTGCAGTGTGGGACAACGTTCAGCAAAGCGACTTGGAAGCGGCGGAAGATATTCCCACTACTCAAGCGCCTGCGATACAGAGCGGCGCTGCGACCAAGGCCGTTATTATTCCGGCAGCAACGCTTTCGGCAGGGTTACCGGAAAAAGAACGGTTCGAAAAACCCGCGCTTATCCAAAAAAGTGATGGCGCATCACTCTACATCACGCGCGATCTCGCAACAATCGAATACCGCACCGAGCGGTGGAACCCAGAGCAGATTATCTATGTTGTCGGCGGAGAACAGCAACTCTACTTCCGCGAACTCTTCCGAGCGGCAAAACTTCTTGGGTTCACTGCGCACTGCGTGCACACATGGTTTGGCATGGTGCGCCTTCCCGAAGGAAAAATGTCCACGCGAGAAGGACGCGTCATTTTCCTCGATGATGTCCTTGCGGAAAGCATTAGCAAGGCATCCGCACTTCTTGAAGGCCGCGATATGGGCGAGGATGAAAAGCTCCGCATCGCGCACACCATCGGCGTTGGGGCAATAAAGTATGGTGACCTCTCGCAGAATCGCACGCGGGATATCGTCTTCGACTGGAAGCGCATGCTCTCCATGGATGGCGATTCCGCTCCCTATCTGCAATACGCCTACGTTCGGATACAATCCATCTTGCGCAAAACGGAAGTACCCGATATGAAGCATATTCGAGGAAGAGCGCTTGTGCACGACGCGGAACACGCGCTTGTCAAAAAGATCGCTCTCTTCCCCGATAGTGTCCGCAAAGCGGCCGCACAGCACTTACCGCATGTCATTGCGAATTATGCATTTGAGTTGGCGCAAGTCTTCTCAACATTCTATACCAACGTACAAATCCTCAAGACGGAAAGTATAGTACTGCGCGCAACGCGCATCTACCTCTGCATGATGACCGCAGAAGTGCTCAAACGAGCGCTCGGTCTCCTGGGCATTGATTGCCCCGAGCAGATGTAGTATCACTCATAGTGAAGGGCACTCGATGCCCTTTTATTTTTTATGCTATACTATATGTGTTATTCGTAATAGCATATATATATGGAAACATCTCCCAGTGATACACAAACAGCCTTCCCGCCGCTATTGCGCGGCGTTATATTGGGCTTGATTATCGGGCTTGCCGTGGGCTATGTCATCCCGAAAAGTCCCGCAAAACAAGCAGGGCAACAAGCGCAGAGTCAGATAGCAACGACACAAACGCCCCCTCCGTCCATTCCAACCGAACAAACAGCACCCGTTCCACCCCCACCCCCACCGCAAGCGCCCCAGGGGCTCTATGCTAAAGTCCAGAAAAATGACAAAGGCACACTGACCGCCCAGGAGGTATTACCTTCCAAGCAGCCAAGCAGCAAAATCTTTACTATCAAAACAAGTAGTGAAACCGCCTTCACCTATCAAAAACCTACCACCGACAAAAACGCGCCGTTCAAGGCAGAGACAGGAAAGGTTGGGAATATCAAAAAAGACATGTATTTGTTTGTGCTAACAACCGACAACCCTGCAACAGCATCTGAAGTCACTGCCCAACAAATCATGTATTCGGAAAAAAATCCGTTTTAAATAGCTTCGTCGCTTGCGTCCACGGCACCACTTCACCTTGCGCTCTTTGCTGATGTTGGTCGCCTCCATACACGATTGCATTTTTGTATTGCTCATGTTTGCTTAGATGAGAAAAATATTCTAACTGGGCAAAAAATTTATCCGTTATCGTCTGTGCGGCTTTTATTTCGATTGCATATCGTTCCTTGTCCGCTTCAATAATGCAATCAATCTCATGGCCTGTTTTATCCCGCCAAAATGAAAGGGGTGGACGCAATCCTTGGTTAAGGTAATATTTCAGAAATTCACTAATAATAAAAGATTCGAAAAGAGATCCGCGAAGAGGGTGTGTTTCAAGATGTGAAACGTGTCTAATTTCCAATAATGAACAGAGTAGCCCGGGATCAATAACATAGAGTTTTGGCATTTTTATAAGCCGTTTTCTGAAATTCTTATGGGATGGCCGAAGAAGATAAACAAGGTGGCTTGCTTCCAGCACCGAGAGCCATGCTTTGGCGGTATTGTGGGTAATTCCGCAATCATTTGCAATCGAAGAAAGGTTTAAAAGCTGCCCTGTCCTACCGGCACATATTTTAAGGAATTGCTGAAACACATGAAGATCGGTAATATTCTTAATAAGCCTCACATCACGTTCAACATAAGTAGCGATATAGTTTGCATACCACTCGTGCGGCTCTATCGATGAATCATATAATCGAGGGAACATGCCTTTGTAAAGATAATTCATATAGCCCTCTTCTTGGCGCAAAGAAAGTTCGGCAATACTCAAAGGAAGGAGTGTATAGATTGCCGCGCGCCCGGCAAGACTCTGAGTGATGGACTCAAGAAGCAAAAAATTCTGTGAACCTGTAAGGATAAATTCGCCGGGCTTCTTATGTAAATCAACAATTCCTTGGATATAGGAAAAAATATCCGGAATTCTTTGAACTTCATCAATAATGACGCCATTCGCATACGTCGCAAAAAAACCTCGCGGGTCATGCATGGCATATGCTCTCGTGTCGGGGTCTTCAAAAGAAACATATGCCATATGCGGAAATGTTTTTTTTACCAAGGTTGTCTTTCCTGATTGCCGGGGACCAGTCAGCGAAATAACGGGGAATTGTTTTGCCGCTTTCTGTAAAAGGGGTGTTAAACGCCTTTCAATATACATAATCTTCGTAATTTACTCATTATTCCTACTATTCATTATAATAAAACAATGCCAAATTGTCAATCAAAATGACAATTTGGCTTATAATCAGATGATAGCACTCAAAGTCACCGCCCAGCAGATCATGTATTCGGAAAAGAATCCGTTTTAGAGAAACTTAAATATATAAAAAATTACCCGTACGGGCGTGGGTAATTTTTTATGGTGGCGTTATCGTTCTAGCTTTGGCTGAGCAGTCATCTCATCCCTATAGCTGCTGCCTTGATCAAATTTTCTACTTGGGGCTTCACTGCGAGTGCCGACATAACAAAATATCTTCTGCCATTCTCCATTATATCCGGCGGCTCCATATGAAAGGACGTATTTGTCTGATCTCCAATCATTAAAGAATACTCTTCCAATCGGCTTTGTGAATACGACGTTGCCACCTTGTATTACTTCTAAATGAAATTCTTGATCAATAAGTTCTTTACCATTAATTAGCGAATACTTGCGCCTTAAACTTAGTGGGTTTCCATCTTTGCTGATAGTCTCGCATTCCTTAAGTTGATATTTACCTCGCTCATAAGAGACTTTTTCCAGCGGCAATCTCCATTTCTTATCACGGCGCTCCCCTACTTGTATTAAGTCGAGTGTATCCCCGAAATCGCCAACAATACGAACAGATTGTGCATATCCTCCTACCGTTGTGATAAATCCACTAAAGCTGACATAAACAAGGGATCGGGAGTTTGAGGAAGTTACGATATGAGGAAATACAAAAAGATCTATTGTTGAATCTGTAACGGCACCGGTACATTCCGACGCGATGGGGCATACTTGCGAATAACCGTCACCACCCGCAAGCTCATCACATGTCAACCCTCCCCATTGAGCCTCAGACTGACAACTGCGAGTCTTTGAACCCCCTTGGCAAGGATCCGGCGGGCATGAATTCCAATTGGAAAGCGCTCCATCTTTTTTTGCCGGTGCTTCACACCAAATTTCTTTTCCCTCTTTTTTAAGCCACATAAATCCGCAACCATTACCCGTGCGTGCATTGCACTTAAAGGTATTATTTCTTCCTGAACATGACACATTCAATCCACCGGGGCAGTTTGTTTCAACATCAGAACATCCTGCGCTTCCTTCTCTTTTTTCACAGGGAAGCGGTTTTTCTTTTTGTTCTTTTCGATCGAAATACTTGGCGCTACAATCAATAGTTTCGCTTTCATTGGCAGTCGCGATTCCTCCACCTTCCTTAGGACAACCATCCCCGCCGCCGCTCGGGGGAGGATTGTTGCATGCGCGCGTTACTCTGCCAATCCCGCACTGCACTGGACATGCCGGCTCTGACCACTTGCCATCAACTCGTCGAACGGTCGCAGTTATTTCTTTTGATACGCTCATACCTCCCGGGCCATTGATAGTAAGCGTGAGAACCGTCGTTGCATAAATACCGAGATTTGCATCTCCTTGAAGTGGTTTACGGGAAAGCAACCCTTCAAGACGGCTATCTGAGCTACTGCGAATTGAAACGGTATAGCCAGCAAAATCAGTATCACTCACAGCAGAGGGACGCGTAATATTCCAACGCACGGGTACTGTTTCTCCCTCACTAACTGTAATACTTGTGGAACCGTCATCGAATGTGAATGAGATCGCGCTTGCGTTTATGAGCGGGCATCCATTCGGAGAGGGTCCACTACTTGTCGTACAGAGGTCTTTATTATCAAATACGGTGTCACCATCCTTGTCGGGACATCCTTCATGCCCCATGCGCAAGTCAAGCGTTTGTGGATCATCATTCCCTCTCGTTGTGTCCGGCACGTCAAGACATTTGTCTTCATAGTTAAAAATCCAGTCTTCATCCCTGTCATTCATGTCAATCACGGTCACAGCATTTTCTGGCCATAGCGAGAAGCATGTGCCGCTAAAACAAATTTTCCCTCCCTGTTCGCCTGCTGCTGACACAATAGTAAAAGCAACTGCGCTACAAATAACGATAGCCAGAAAAAATATGCTGATCCTAATGGTGTTCATTTTCGTAAATACTCGCTTCATAATCATTTTAGCGGCGCTGGATTTGGAACTGCGCGCGGCATTTCAGTTACTCCCCCTGATGTTTTCTGCTCAGTAGCAGTCTTCATGCCGGGAAACTCATCGAAATATACAACAGTTAATGCAGTACTTACTTTTGCCGCATAGGGATCGTCGAGTATGGTTGCCGAGACAAAGAAATCCGGTTTGATTTCTTCAAACGATCCAGGATCATCCTTAGCATTAACCACGTTCCCTTGCTCATCATAAATATAGCTTCTTTTATAAAAGGTTGTCTTATCGTTCATTTGAAGGGTGAGGTCTTGTACGGGATAGGTTTTACCTGATTCGTCTTTATATGGGTAGATCTCTCTCACCTTGAGGATGTCTTTTTCAACTGCAAGAACAATGGTATGTATGATAGCCTTCACGCCTACTTCGATAAGTTTTTCTCTTCGTTTTTCTTGTCGCTGCATTGCTTCTGCTTCTTGTTGTTTCTGCAATGCATCTTGTTTTCTTGCCTCCTGCTTTGTCTGGTTGTCAGCGAAGAAAAAAATTAATACGCCTACAATAGTAAGTGTGATGACGATAAATATTCCGTATATAGTTTTTTTATTCACAGAGATACTCATAGATCAATACCTATCAGAGGTACAGTTAACTAGGCAACTGCCAGGACCCGGCATTATGGGTATACAAGACGGTAGTGTCGGATTGGTAAGACATGGGTCATTGAGTCCTCCTCCAGGCGGAAGGGTAGTAATAGGAAGCCCCCCACCAGTTAGATTAGGAAGGGTGGTGCAGGTATATAAATCTTTATATGTAATATTATCCGTACAGTAATTTATCCCTGACCACGAACTACCCGTATCTACTACGCACTCATAAAGTAAGTCTCTTCCTCCACATTTATCAGATGAGCATGCATTTCTTCCCACATAACACTTTTTCTCGCCTTTTACTGCTATGCATGCAGGTAGGTTAGTACAAGATCGTGTCACCCTTCCTCCTTCATAATACCAATTGTTTCTTGTGGCAAGCTGACTACACGATTCTCCGCCATTCTGTCCGTCTGTACATGAAGCGCTCTCGTTTCTCGGTGCGCATCCCGAACACCCTGTCCAACTTCCAACAACGGGTGCAACTGCGGGTGGGCAAACATTAGTATCTTGAACATTTACTGTTTTTGAAAAGCTTCCTGTTTTCCGTTTCCCGCTAGGTAGTGCCGAAAGATTAATTTGATGCCCCCCACATGCACTGACGTCACGATTGAATTCCCAGTTTTGATTTCGTGGCCGATGATAGCCACCTTCAAACTGCACATATCCGGCTGATCCGGATAAATACATAGTGGCCTCATCACCACGCACACCCCACTTTAATTTTTTATCTGAAGGATCATATCGCTCATTATAGATTGTTGGCGCCTCTTCAGGACAGCCACTGTATTGGCTCGTGCCGCTGTGATTTTCACATTCGTCATCATTATTGCAAATCCCGTCATTATCATTATCTCCCCCCTTACTCGCGCACACAAACTGTCCTTTCTGAATACAATTATTATTTCCATTTATACAATACCGCCCTCCCGCAACACTACTTGTTAGAAGAGACCCCCAATTACTCACGCATAAATTTCCAATACAAAAATGCCCCGCCGTCTGCCGTTGGGGAACGACAGATTGAACAGATTGACCGGGAATCTTTTCTTTTTTCTCATAGATTCTATAGTAGGGCTTCCCGCGAGTAGTTTGTTGATCGCTGCACTTAGAGGGGCTGTCGGCATTGGCTGCAAATGTTATACTTGGACAATCATTGGTCGCTGTTGAAGTATCACAAGAACACTGGTTTACGTTGGAAGAATACGCCATTCGTATAAACACATATTGATATTCTGAAGCGGCATAGGTAAAAAAGTTCCAAAATGAAAACATTCCAACAACAAATACGCCGCACGTTATACCCAAAACAAGCTTTTTAGCAAGCTTCATATGTCTAAAGTATAGCACTCCTTTAGTATGGAGGCTATTGCTTTCCTTTTGTTGTCAATGAACATATCGTTTCCGTGAAACATCAAAATGACAATTTGGCCGATAATCCCACAACAGCGGCTGAAGTCACCGTCCGGCAGATGATGCACTCGAAAAGAATTCGTTTTGGAGGTTATTGTTTATTTCTTCTGACTATCCTAAAGTAAAAAAATATTACAATAAAAAACAAAATAGTATTAACAATACAATATATTGTTAATATTGCTTGATTTTTTTCTAATCTATTAAATCTATTTTCTTCATCTACATTTAGGGTGTCATCTTTATCTGTGACGTCGGTTTCTTTCGGTAAATTATTAACGAACTCTGGTTGCTGATTATCATTTCTTTTTTGTAGTAATTCTTGAGGTACTTCTATTTTACCTTCAATTAAATCCCCCTCAATTAAGTTCACATCTTTTTCTTCTTGTGAATCATTAATAGTATTTATTGTTGTATCTGCAGCATTTAAAATGTTTGGTGTTTGAAAAATAAAACAACTAAATACCAATAATACTACGTAAAAAATCTTCATATAAGCTCTATTCATTACTATAAAGTACTAAAATTCTACAATATGACTCATGTTTATTGTCATCGTCGCTTGAATAAAACTGTGTTGACCACAGCACATTCCCTGGTGGTATATAAATCAAACCGGGTGCTTTATTATATAAAAAATCTTCAGTGCCACTACAAGTATTTGAGGCGTTCTCCTTACCTCCGTCTATATTTTCGAATATAATTTCAGGACCTCCGTCAACAGCTCTTTTATTATTCCCCCAATCTCTATAACTACCTCCTAAGGCGGTATAACATGAATTGCCGCTCCACACACCATCAGTCCGTAATTTATTTACATATCCCTTGTATCGAACAGCTCCAATAAAATAATCGTTTACTCCAAAAACACAAGCACCGCCATCACCAGCACCACCCTGCACCTTAAAACCAAGTACTGCTTTATTTGAATCTAGAGATGTATAGGTGGTGTTGCTTTGTTTATTTTCTCCCTTCCCATCATTAAATGGTGCTTCCCATACTCTTGTCCAAGGACTACCACCAGTATCATCTGAGTATCCGGAAGCAATTATATTTTGAGTTCGAGTGGGGCGAATTGTCCCAGCTACTTTTAAGTTCCCTTCTATTATAGCTCCACCCTTTACTTTAATTGTTTGATTTATATAATCAGCTTTTGCACTAAACTCCGTCCCTTTTTTTGCATAAACTGAAAGTTTATCATCCTCATCCCATTCACCTAGCCGCACATAACCCCAGCCATTTGAGTCGGATGGGATATCACCAAATTCAATTCTGTAATCGCGCCTTTGGTCAGAGTCACTTGATGTTCCAATTCTAAGTTGACTCTTTATTGGAACATTCAATCTAAGTGCTTGATCGTTTTGTGTGTCTAAGTAAATTTGGGCAGAGCCGCTGGACTTTGATGCGAGATAGAGACTAGTACCATCATACCCAATTCTGCCATTTGTTCCCAAGGTTAATGCGTTAGAAGTTAAATTGCTCGCCGCAGTTGGCCAAGATGTTCTGCAGTCTGTACCTATGCACAACTTCTGTCCCTTAACTTCTCCTGCAGCAAAAACTGTAGAAATAGATAAAACTACAGTTACTACAAGAATCGAGCATACTATTGTTATTTTTTCTTCATTTTTTAATTTAAAAAGCATACAAGTCTTAATATTCAGTCAGCCTTAAGCTCAAAACAAGCTTTTTTGCAAGCTTCATATGGCTAAAGTAAGCATGATACGGACGCAAAAACTATTGCGAATAGCAGATTATACAAGCGCTTTAACATAGTCGCGAACCTCTTTTTTTAATCTACGGACAATAGCTTGTTGAGCAATAGGGACGCCAAGAAATTCAACTTTTGTATCCGTGATATCCCCAAGATATACCAATTGCTCAAGAAACAGACGGCCATTGAAGTCTGTAGCATATTTCTTTTCGGAAAGCAGTATCACTTCATGGAGTGTTGCATATCCCCCCTTCAGAATATAGTACATATCGACATAATCGCGGTATGCGGCTCGCTGCCCTATTGCAAATGCTTTTGCTGCAGCTATGTCTTTTATTGATAGTAACGGGACTTTTTGGTATTTTACCAATGGGTACTGCGGCGGAAAGGGATAAAACCGAAGTGTTATTTTGACACCTGAAACAAATACATCAAGCTGTTCTTTTGACTGAAAGCTCTTAATGATTTTTTCTGATGGAAATACTTTTTTCATTTTTTTAAAAGGGTTCTCTGCAAGGGGTTTTTCTGTAAAAAGATCAAAGTCATAGGATATCCGATGTCCGATGTCCGATCTGCAATGCTAGCGCCGTACCACCCACCAAATGGTAGTCTTTA
>JBBTRI010000026.1 GCA_038065255.1 Patescibacteria group bacterium | reverse complement strand
CTCCGGAGCTGGGACTCGAACCCAGAACCTTCTCGTTAACAGCGAGCTGCTCTGCCATTGAGCTACTCCGGATCATGGTGGCATCTTAACCATTTTTATTTGAATAAGCAAGTACCATCTATTATTCCAGATTCATCGTCGTCACTATGTCGTATAGTCTTATTCTTAGACATAATCCTTGAGTTTATCATAGCCCACAATCTTTGCGATTTTCTCAAGCGCCTTTGCTTCGATTTGACGAATCCGTTCGCGCGTAACACCGAACTCTTCGCCGACTTCTTCGAGTGTATGCGCAACGCCATCTTCGGTGCCAAAGCGCAATTGTAGTATCTTCTGCTCGCGCGGATGGAGTGTGCTAATGACTTCCTGCATGCGCTCACGCAAAATTTGCCTGGCCGCTGCGCGATCCGGCGACATCGTGCGTTCGTCTTCGATAAAATCGATCAGTGTGCTGTTTTCATCATCATCATCGCTAACTGATGTGTCGATGGAAATGGTATCCTGATTAATCTTAATAATATGGCGTACCTTATCGATCGTCTCGCCCATTTCTGATGCGATTTCTTCCGGAAGCGGTTCGCGCCCCAAATCTTGAATAAGTTGGCGCTGAATATTCTGGAACCGATTGATCGTTTCCACCATATGCACCGGAATGCGAATGGTGCGCGATTGGTCTGCAAGCGCCCGTGTGATTGCCTGACGAATCCACCACGTCGCATAGGTGGAAAATTTATAGCCTTTTCGATAGTCGAATTTTTCGACTGCACGAAAAAGTCCGATATTCCCCTCTTGGATCAAATCGAGAAGCGAAAGGTTTTTATCTACGAATTTTTTTGCAATCGAGACGACCAAGCGCAGGTTTGCCTCAATAAGCCTCTTCTCTGCTTCTTTCTCTCCCTTATCCTTACGCTTTGCATACATGATTTCTTCATCGCCTGTGAGAAGCGGCACTTTCCCGATATCCCGCAAGTACATTTGGATCGAATCCGCAGAAATATCCGACAGGTCGACAGACGTACTGTATTTACTTACTGGGGCTCCTTGTTTTTTTGAACCTTTTCCGGATGGTTGTTTTGCTGCGGGTGGCGGGGAAACATAAATATCCAAAAGCCCCGCTTTCTTTTCCATGATTTGAATACTATTAGTATCCAGTTCATCAAAAAAATCTTCGAATTGCTCAAGGTATTCTTCCATAAACGGAAATGTGAGCAATATTTCATCTTCTGTAATAAAACTCCGTGAACGCCCCTTTCCCAAAAGGGTTTCTTGTATTTTGTTCTCGGGAAATACAATAACTTCCGCCACTGCTTCTTTCTTTATGGCGGCTTTTCTTATCTTTTTGACGACCTTCTTCTTTGCACGCTGGAGCAGTCTTGCCAGCTTCTTTTTCACTACCTTTTTACTTGCTTTCACCTTCTTTGCAGCAGGAGGTCTTTTTTTGATAGAAGGTTGTTTTGAAACTTTCTTTACTGCCTTCTTCTTTATAATTACCTTCAGTGGTTTCTTTTTCTTCATAAATATAAGGTAAAAGCGCTCTCTTCGTAGTAAATAGTTATACGTGTATAAACACTAAACAGGGGTTTTTGCAACCCTTCATATCTATTATACCACATTATCTTGCTGTAAACAATGGAATTCCTCCAAATATTTCTTCATAGCAACCGTATCACGAGTACGTTCGGCTTGAGCCATAAGGCGCTGTAATTCCTCTATTTTTGCCTTACGATGCTGCTCGCGAATGCGTGATGCAAGCACTACGGCAAGCTCTCGAGCAGCAGCGCTCTCGAGCGAACCGTATTCCTTATCACAGAGAAGAGAAAACGTTGTGAGGATATCGCTATCGGCATCTTGGGTATAGTAAGAGTCGAATGGTTGCTGTTGCAACACATCGTCTGCGCTCCATGCATCATATGCGCCAAACATTTTTTCTACGTGCGTGACAAGTTCATGTTCGGCAAACATTGCACTTGTCACTATCGATCGAATATCTGCGGTCAGTAGCGGGTAGCGGAAAAGAAGACTTGCGAGCCGATCGTGAATGGATATTGGCTTTTCAGCCTGGAACGGCTGAGGTGTCGACGCAGAAGCCCCTCTGTGTTTCAACAACTCTTCCCAGAGCAGCGCATGCGGAATATTCAGCTCTTGCGCGCACATTCCAACCCAATGATCTTGCTCAATGCGATCAGGCAGAAGTCGAATTGCATCAAGAAGCGTACGCGCAGCCTGTTTTTTTGCAAAACCATCACGAAGCACATCTGGCGTTGCGGTCTGGCGTATAAGATACTCGAAAAAAGGCACACGGTTTTCCCATGCAGCCTTCCAAACAGCCGGATCGTTCTTAATGCACTCATCTGGGTCTTTGTAGAGTGGCTTGCCGTTTTCATCACGGGGGAGTTGAATAATACGAACATTCATCCCCTCTTTGAGCGCTATTTCAATGCCGCGCCTCGTAGCTTGTGAACCGGCGGCATCCATGTCAAAAGCAAAAGAAATGTTGTGAGTAAAGCGTTTCAGGAGTTTGAGTTGTTCGCTTGTCAGTGCTGTTCCGGAAGATGCGACCACATGCTTCATGCCCGTCCCATAGACAGCCAAGAAGTCCAAATATCCCTCTACAAGAATCGCGCCATCTTCTTTTCGTATATCGTGCTTTGCTTTATCCAAGCCAAAAAGCGTGGCGCTTTTGTCATAGAGCGGCGTTTGCGGCGAGTTGATATACTTTGCCGCCTGCTCATGCGCAACAAGGATCCTCCCCCCAAAACCAACAACATCTCCATGAACAGAACGGATGGGAATCATGATGCGATCACGAAATCTGTCGAAACATCCATATCCCTGTTCGCGCTGAATTGCAAGACCTGCCTGAACAATATCTTGCGGGGTACATTTTTTGGAAATAAGAAATTGGTAGAGATGATCTGCCTCCCCAAAAGCATAACCTATGCGGAATTCATCAATCAAGGAACTGTCGATACCGCGGCGCTCGAGATATTCACGCGCAGAAGCGCTCTTGGGCGATTTCAATAACGCCTGGTGATAGTAACGCGAAGCAAGATCGATAAGATCAAGGAGTTGGTTTTTCTGTCCTTGAATGCGCGGATCCTGCCGCTCGAGCTTTACTCCAGCGCGCTCAGCAAGCAGCCGAAGCGCGCCGGCAAAATCAAGCCCCTCCATTTTCATGGCAAAGGAAAAGATATCGCCGCCTTCATTACACCCAAAGCAGTGCCAGATTTGCTTGGGAACGCTCACCATAAAGGATGCGTTTTTTTCTTGATGAAATGGACAGCGCGCTTTGTAGTTTGAACCTGCAAGCTGCATCGGAAAGTATTCCCGAACAAAGTCTGCAATATCTATCCGTTGTTTAATCTGCTCAATGGGATCCATAGGCTATTCTCCAAACAACATACCTCGAATATCGCTATCAACCATCTCATCCGTCCAAGCAGGCTCCCATACCAAATCAACAATAACATCGGAAATGTCTTCAAACCCGCGCAATGCTGTGCGCACGCCCTCCATAATTTCCGGCCCGGCAGGACACATGGGCGATGTAAGAGTCAATACAACAGTCGCAACACTGTGTACGACTGCAACGTCATAGACTAAGCCAAGATCCACAATTCCATATCCAATCTCAGGATCAAGTACTGTATTTAGCTGCTGCCAATACGGTTCCGTTCGTTCCTCTTTCTTACGAGGAATAATGGGTGCCATAGATGAGGTATTATAATTTCAATGCTTTTTTAACAGCTGCCAGCCCAAGTGTTGCGCATTTTGCCCGACTGGGACTAATAGGAACATGAAGCATTTTAACCATATCGTCAAATGAAAATGCGCGTATATCCCCGGTGTTTTTTTGTTTAAGCCAATCCGACAGGAGTGACATGGCAGCTTGGCTAATCGCACATCCACTACCGACAAATCCCACATCTTTCAGCCCCCCCTTTCGATCCACCAATAAATCTACTTGAATCGTATCTCCACAGAGCGGATTATATTCCACGGCACGATGTGAGTACTTTTTGAGTTCACCCCTGTGGTGAGGATGTTTGTAGTGGTCAAGAATAATGTCTGAATAGAGATCCATAGAACTATGCTAAAAATGTCTAGCGAGAAAAAACAGATATGACGTTTTTGACAGCGAGCTCTGCGGTGTCGATATCTTCTTTTGTCGTGTAGATGCCAAAACTCATGCGCGCTGTTGCCGGTATGCCAAGCTGCTTATGGAGAGGTTCAGCGCAATGCACGCCGGATCGTATCGCAACACCGTTTGCATCAAAGATACTTGCAATGTCGTGGGGATGGACACCTTTGATGTTAAAAGAAAGAATGCCATCCGCGTGTTCGATTGCCTGTGGCGAATAAAGCGTAATGTCCGCATGAGCGCTGAATGTTTCTCGCGCATAGGCAAGCATGCCCTGCGTGTGGCGCTGGACGTTGTCCATGCCAAGATTCAACAGATAGTTCAATGCAGTACGGAGTGCCACAACGCCTGCAATATTCGGCGTTCCACCTTCGAACCTCCATGGAATATCTGCAAATTCAGCAGACTGTTCACTGACAGTTGTTACCATATCGCCTCCATAGATCAATGGCTTGGTAGCTTCCAGAAGGTTTCGTTTTGCATAGAGAATCCCCACTCCCGTTGGGCCATACATTTTATGACTTGAACATACCAAGAAATCACAATCCAATTCTTGTACGTTGATTGGCATGTGGGCTGCGGCCTGCGAAGCATCGACAAGAACTACCGCACCATGGTTATGCGCTGCAGTGATAAACGGCGCAAGATCAACAATGGTTCCTGTCACATTTGAAAGTGCGGTAATACACAGGATTTTCGTCCGATTGGATACCAATGAAAGAAATGCTTCATAGTCGAGACGATAATCATCGGTTAAGGGAATAGCAACAAGACGTGCTCCAACAGATCGTGCACACTCTTGCCATGGAACAAGATTTGCATGGTGCTCGAGATGAGTGACAAGGATATCATCGCCTTCCTTCACATGCTGTGCAGCCCATCCCCGTGCTATCACATTAATGCTTTCTGTTGCGCTTTTCGTAAAGATAATTTCAGCCGGTTCTTGCGCACCAAAAAAAGATGCTGCTACCCTCCGGCAGTCTTCATAGCAGGCTGTTGCAGTTTCTGAAAGCGTATGGATTCCACGATGAATATTCGCATTCATGGTCGTGTAATATGTCTGCAGCGCATCAAGTACGCATTGGGGTTTTTGGCTTGTTGCAGCACTATCAAGATAGACCAATGGCTTACCATGGATGAGTGTGGAGAGAATGGGAAAGTCTTTTCGTATCTCCTTAGGAATCATAGCTTATTTGCTCGTCAATAAATGAAT
The DNA here is from genome assembly GCA_038065255.1 of Patescibacteria group bacterium. Taxonomy (NCBI): domain Bacteria; species Patescibacteria group bacterium. Next base: position 16,928 of record JBBTRI010000026.1, on the reverse strand, counting down.
CAATAATGTGTTCAGTTTTATTTTTTAATGTGTTGTCCTGTATCGAAGAACTTTCTGCAGAAAGGAAACCATGGATCAATAGCTTTTGCGCTGCCTTACTGTCGCAACCCCTTGTTGAAAGATAGTAGAGGGCTTCATCGTCTAGTGCAGATACGCTTGCAGCATGCTTAGCCATTACCCTATCGGTTTTAATCTCAAATGAAGGAGTAGTTTTGCCTTTTGCCAAGGGTGAAACAAGCAGGATGTGATGAGAAAACAATGCACGGGATTCAGCTGCGCCGGATTCTATTGCGAGAAGTGTCGACTCATCGACCGATGATGAATCGAAAAGGACAGATCGGAATGAAATACGCACAGAAGAGCCGCTTCCTTTTTGAATTGATGTACACCGCAAGGGAAATGAATGAGCATTATTTCCCAAAAAAAAGAATCGTATATCTGCGCTTGCTCCCTCTGCTACGGTTATCGAATACTGTTTAGACTGCTTCCAACCCTTCATAAACACGCCAGCGCATGAAAAATGCTTTCCTTTTTTGACAACTGTTGGCGCGTTTGGAATTGATGATAAGAGAAGTGGCATATTATGCAATTCGTGCACCAAATTCGATGTCTAGCAAGCGATGCATTTCAAGCGCATACTCCATGGGAAGTTTTTTGACGATCGGCAATGCAAATCCATTCAACAAAAGTGAGGCTGCCTCGCGTTCACCGATGCCCCGCGATTGAAGATAGAATAGTTCCTGTTCTCCAAGGCGCTTGACTGAAGCCTCATGGACAACCCGAGCGGTTTGCTCACGTATATCCATGGTCGGGTACGTATCCGACTGCGATGCTCCATCCAACAAAAGCGCATCACACACAACACGGGATCGTGACCGAACCGCACCGGGCATGATCTTTACCAAACCTCGGTAGCTTGCCCGCCCCCCTTGTTTGGATAATGAGCGCGAAATGATCGTAGATGACGTATCTGGTGCAAGGTGAATAGCTTTTGCGCCTGCATCCTGATGCTGTCCCGTTGCTGCTGCGGCAAATGAGTGAATCTCTCCCTTAGCACCCTTTTCTCGAAGAATAACGCAGGGGTATTTCATAGTAACTTTCGACCCTAGGTTGCAATCAACCCAGATCATCTCTCCATTTCCCCAAACAACAGCCCGCTTTGTTACTAGGTTATATACATTTGATGACCAATTCTGAATTGTCGTGTACTGCACGCGCGCTCCCCGATGCACAATGACCTCGACAACAGCTGAATGAAGTGAATCTGATGAATACGTGGGAGCAGTACACCCTTCTATGTAATGCACGGAACTCCCCTCGTCTGCAATAATGAGCGTGCGTTCAAACTGCCCCATACGCTCGGCATTGATACGAAAATATGCCTGCAGGGGCAGTGTGACATGAACACCTTTTGGAACATACACAAAAGAACCTCCTGACCATACGGCTGAATTCAGTGCAGCAAACGCATTGTCCGATGATGGAATTATCGTGCCAAAATATTTTTTCACAAGGTCGGGATATTTCTTCAATCCTTGATCCATGGATTCAAAAATAACTCCCTGTCGAGCCAATGATTCATGCAACGAGTGATACACCACTTCAGATTCAAATTGCGCTCCAGTACCAGCCAAGAACGCACGTTCTGCCTGAGGAATTCCCAATTTTTCAAATGTTTCTTTGATGGACTGGGGCACGTCTTCCCAGTTCTGTTGAGGCCGATCCTGAGGTTGAAGATAATAGGTAATGGAATTGAAATCTATTGATCCAATATCTGCTCCCCATGACGGCATTTTTTTCTTTCGAAATTTATCATATGCTGCAAGGCGGAAGTCGCGCATCCAGACAGGCTCTGCTTTTCGTTGAGAAATTTGCTGAACAACTTTTTTGTTCAGACCAGGCTTTATGCGGAAAACTTCCGGGGCAGCTGTACGAAAATTATGATTTTGAGAACGCTTCATATCCTTTTTTCTCAAGTTCTTCAACAAGCGACACACCTCCCGAACGCACAATCCCCCCTCCAACCAATATTGATATTATATTAGGCTGAATATACTCGATAAGACGGGGGTTATGGGTCACAATAACAAGAGCGGTGCCAGCCTTGTTTAGATCGCATAGAAGCGCGCATGCTTCTTTGAGCGCATCAATGTCCAGTCCCGAATCGATCTCATCAATGAGTGCAATTGCGGGTTTACATAGCGCGAGTTGGACCAGTTCAGATTTTTTCTTCTCTCCCCCAGAAAATCCTTCATTAAGAGATCGATAAAGAAATTGAGCGTCCATGCCCACTCGTTTCATTACTTCTTTCATTTTTTCTGCAAGACGAGTTGGCGAAAGATGTTGTTCGCTTGGTTCAAATCGACTAGATACTCCCTCGCGGGTAGCTTGAACAACATGCGCAAATGGCACGCCGGGCAATTCTACGGGATTCTGAAATGTCATAGAGAGTCCGAGTCGCGCTCGTTCATAAGGCGCGAGTTTCTGTATTCGTTTACCGTTGAGCATGATACTCCCTTTTTCGAGGATGCAGCTGGGATTACCCATAATGCTGTTGAGAAGCGTACTTTTCCCTGAACCATTAGGACCCATGATCATGTGTATCTGCCCTTTTTGTAGATCGAGTGAAATATCATGAAGGAGTGTTGTGCCATCGCGCGACACATCTACGTGTTTGAGTGAGAGGATTGGAGTGTTCATTGCTTGTGAAGAAAATAGGTAAGGGGTTTTGAGAGGTAGAGCTGCTGCATTTGGGTGTGCAAACGCTGCAGGGCGGGACGTATGCTGCAGAGCGCTTTTCGGGGACAGGCATGCGATGTGCGCCTTTCACTTAGGCACGCATGGGGAACTGTCTGCCCCTCTACTGCCAATACTATATCCCGGAAGAGAATATGCGCAGAGGACTTTGCCAATGTATATCCTCCCTCCCTGCCGCGCGCAGATTTAATAATATCTGCCGATCGCAGAAGGCGTGCCACTTTCTGAAGAAATGCGAATGAAAGATGATTACGTTCTGCAATGGAGCGTAAGGATGTATGCTCGGAGAACTTTGCAAGAACAGTCAGCAAAAACAACGCATAATCCACTTTTTGCGTCATTTGAAACGAGCCGCTGCGGCTCGCTTGATCTGAACATACTGTATGCCCTTTATTCATACCTAAATGGTCGTAAATACACCTAGGCAGAGTCTAACAACAAACGTAGCAGGCGTCAAGTGGTAGCTATGTTCTGTGTCGGCTGTTCTTTGCATTGTTTTGTCAGTGAATACAGCATTTCTTCCATCACGTCATGAACAACATCATCATAGATCAAATTATTTTTAAAACTCTCATCAGAAACGAGTACAATGGGCTGTACCGTTCTCACACATGCTGCTGACGTAAGGAGCTCCTTCAGTTCAACGGATGCGGGGTATGCATTGCCTTCTTTCGCGCTACACATCACCGCAGCAAGCTTGCCCTTCATTGCATCTTTCATAACATCAATAAGATTGCGAATGCCACCGGAAATTTTGCCGCCATACACGGGACTGCTGAATACAAACGCATGCGCTGCTGCAATACGGGCATATGCTTCCCTTGTTGGCGTGCCGTATGTCTCAATGCCAGCGCCTTTGTAAAAATCAATATCACTCAAGCGAATATCGAGTACGCCAAATGAACAATCTCTGTCTCGCAATTTCTGAGCAACACTCTCCACCAATATATGAGATTTTGAATATTGAGAAAGGCTGCCTTGAATCACAAGGATTTCTTTTGGTTTCAGTTTGGGTGCAAACAGTGCGGTCATAGCTGCTTTTGGAGTATTTCATCAGTATAGAACATTCAGGGTATCGTTTCTAGCTTGTATATGTCATTTAGCCTCTTGACAAAAAAAGCCATTTAACCTATACTCTTCACATCACCGGGATGATAGCTCAGTTGGTAGAGCAACTCCGTGGGTTCATTGGAATCCCACAGAGAAGGTCGCTGGTTCGAATCCAGCTCATATCCACTGTCGGTTGCTGCGTTGAAAAATCGAGTTCGAAAAGTTTCCCGATGCGTATGCCGTGCGATAGCTTTCGTGTCCATACTTTGAGACTCACACTGGAACCAGATGGTTCCTGAGTGGCAACCGACCATTTCTTCGTACATTCAGTTTTACTGACCAGGCCCAGGGTGGTATCCAAAGACTAACCTCGGCAAGGTGGGGCATTCCAGCGCAGGTGCATTGGAAGCCCCTTTTTTTATTTCAGGGAAATTGCAGATGACACTGCTTTTACTACACGCGTATCAAAAATCGAAGGAACAATGCGCTCGCGAGTAGGGTGGGGTACAAGCGCCGCCAGCTTTTCGGCTGCTCGGATAAACATAGCATCCGTGACGCGCCGAACGCCATGGTCAAGGGCTCCGCGAAACAATCCGGGAAATACAAGTGCATTATTCACTTGATTGGGAAAATCTGATCTGCCGGTTGCAATGATTGCCGCTCCGGCACGCAATGCTTCGCGCGGCATGATTTCTGGCGTAGGATTTGCCATTGCAAAAATAATTGGTTCAGCATTCATGCTTCTGATATGCGCTTCCGTAAAAAGACCCGCCTTTGAAACGCCGATTGCAACATCAGCGCCAACAAACGCTTCTGCCAAGCCTCCTTGAAGCTTGCGCACATTCGTCCGCGCTGCAAGTTCGAGTTTATGGGAATCGAGGTCGGATCGAGAAAGCGATACAATTCCCTTGCTATCCACCATCACTATATCCCCTACCCCTTTTTTGAGGAGAATATCTGCTATGGCACTCCCGGCAGCTCCCGCACCGGATAGGACAATGCGTACGGTATGCAATTTCTTTTTCACCACTTTAAGCGCATTCAACAACCCCGCAAGTACAACAACAGCTGTACCATGCTGGTCATCATGCACAACAGGGATATCGAGAGACTCCTGAAGTTGGCGCTCTATTTCAAAACACCGAGGCGCAGCAATATCTTCCAAATTAATGCCACCGAATGTTGGAGCGATAGCGCGTACGGCTGCAATAATTTCATCGCTATCTTGAGTTGCAAGTACAATGGGAAATGCATCGATATTCGCAAACTCTTTGAAAATAAGTGCTTTACCCTCCATCACTGGCAGTGCGCCTTCAGGGCCAATATTTCCCAAACCAAGCACTGCTGAACCGTCGGATACAACCGCGATGGCATTGCCCTTCATGGTATAGTGGCGTACTTCATCTTTGTGAAGCGCAAGATATGATGATGCAGCAGCCACACCGGGCGTATATGAGATACTAAGGTCGCGCAGTGTTTTGAGTCGTACCTTAGGAGCTATGGCAATTTTGCCATGCAGCTTTTTATGAAGCTGGAGTGATAGCTCTTGAACTGTTTTCTTTGGCATAGATAATAGAAGGTTAAGTAATTGTTCGGTATTTTCGAAATAACAACCGCACTCGTTCTACTTCTTTTCGATACGTTTCGGCAGAAGCGGTATCGCCCGTCCGAAGGCATGCAACTATAAGCCGATCAAGATAGAGGGGCAGCGCATACATTGCAGCGACAATATTGAAGCTCGCCGGTTGTGACGATCCGGAAACTTCCTGCCACAGCCTCATTTCATAGGAATTCGGCTCATAGGCCCACGAGAGGCCATCTTGCGCGCTCGGCATAGCCGCAAGCATATGCCCCTTGCCAAGCTTTCGATCGGTCATGAATTGTTTGATGATTGCTGACGCATGTTCACGGTCCGGCTCGGAAATATAGAATAGGATATTATCCATTCTTTTTACTTGAGCATGGGGCGTGCAGCATTTCGCCATAAAATCTATTCCGGCATCATAGAGCGCCAAACATAAATCGGTAAAATGAATGGGTGTCTTTTCCAAGTCTTTCGTATCGAGGGTAAGATATGCTCGCGTGATAGGATCGTGGGGATGCTGCCAGCGAGCCATTGATTTGTTAAAATAGTAGAGAAAACTGCTTCCAAACTGTGAACCGCCAAGATGAAAAGCATCAGTGCCACTTGCACGATCTTCGACATATTCAAGAGGAGCGTATCCTTGATTATGCCTCCTCGTAAGAATTTTTGGGACATAGGTATTAAAGGCATGATACGATTTTTTGCCTGCATCCGCCGGCACTGCATCCTTTCGGCCCGAACGCTCGATCACACGTTCATATACGTCACAAAGAATGCGTCCGGCAAGCGTAGAGCGGTCGTCCGAATCAAATATATTGGTAAAAATCGGCCGGATGAATGAACCGGGTTGAATAGGACGCCTGCTATCAACAAGGAATCTATCTGCAATAGTTTTAATGGTATCTGTCGAAAGCCTAAATCCCGGAGGAAGGGATTTTTGCTCGGGCTCATGTATGAGAGGTTTGGGTTTCTTTTTGTCTTCAATAATCGTCACAATGCCGCGGTAAGCCCCCCGATCATCTACCATGGGGATATAGGCAACGGGCCTATCGCCTTGCTGGTTATAGAGCGTGCTTGCAAGTCGATTGCAGTAGAGGCCGACATCGAGAACAACCAGGCGATTTTCCGACTTTAGCCAGGTAATCTGCTGTCCTTCTTTTTTGTAAAACAGTACGGCTTCCGTATCGAATGATTCACCCGTCGGCGATACATAGTGCAGCGTACGCCGTGCTTCGCGATATCCTCGCGTATCGATCAGTAATTCCTCTCTGCCGGATTTCTCATCCCCTCTTCCCCGTGTTTTTATTTTTTGTTCGACTGCCTGAATTTCCTGTGTGCGCTGAATGCGTGCTGCAGATGTGGGTTGTAATTCCAGATCTGCAGTAATGCGCCCATACTTTCCTAGGCGCAATTTCATTCCCTCAAATTCTTTCAAACCAAGCTGTCGGATAATTGTATGATGTTCTGGATTCATAGGCGTTTATAGACTTATCGCACACTTACTCTACACGAAGACATGGGTCTTGACAAAAAGACCTTTCTAGTGTATGATTGCCCATCATGAGTAGGTATTCTCGTTCAATAAAAAGAATGGCCACTGATTTCGTCCTTTTTCTCAAGACTATCACACACCCCGACCATGCACGTGCGATCACCCTGGCAACCTCACCTATTTTCTTTATCGTCTTTGACCGCCCTGTCACAGTGGAGCAGCTCAATTGGGTGCAGAATGCAATCGAACGGGATCCACTCCTGAAAACGCTTGTCCCGCAAGAACAAAAGGTTCTGGTGAATAACATCCGTGACGCGCTCATACGACAGCGCGCAACTCTACACACATGAAGGCCCTACGCCTTCTTTTTTTTATTCCCTATGCTAGGATTGAAAGAGAGTATACTATTAACCATTCCATACTATGGGGATTGAAACAACAATGGGAGGAGCGTTTCGCAAAGCCCTCGGGCTCGATGTAGACACGCCATCCGAAGAAGTGACGGAAGTGGCAAGACAACGAATTTTATTCAAAGAAGTTGGTCATCAACTAGCCGAAATACGCGAACAACGAGGCGAGGTGTTGCCAACAGATATTTTTCACTTTCCACCGAATGTTCAAGAAGTCATTGAATACCATGATGTGATTATCGAGCCTGTAATAGGCATGGACAAACCCGCTGGAAGAATTTTTTTTATCAAACGAAAAGAGGGGTCAGAAGATAAGCCGTTTGATCCATCATACCTTGAAGACTACAAAGAAGGTATCCTAGGAACAGATGGCGTACTGCGATTTGACGATGATGGACCGGAAGGCGTTCCCTATGATAACGCCCAGCGGCTGGCAGCAAACCTTGCAGTACTGCAGGCATATAGGGTCATGGCCGCAATTCCTGAACAGGGAAATACCGGTTTACCCGGTGATCAAGAGGGTGAATCCGCCACACAGAACACACAACCTACAAACGTCCCGGGAATCCGAAAACCATTTACAGAGCATCGCGAAGAACAAACCGAACAGTCAGGAACTTCTTCGACACACGTATCCCATAGTCAACAGGATATCTGGCGATTTATCAGCCATGAACGGCGCTTTCGCGGACTGCCGGAGCGCGTCAATGTAAGCATCGCGCTCACAATTGATCCGAGAACGGGAGAAACTCTGCAGCCGGGGAGATATTTTGTTGCATCCAATGCTTCTGAAGAGCAAAAAAGGCTGAATACGGCAATGGAAGTGAACGTCAATGCGCTCCAGCGCATAGCAACACTTATTCGAGAACGGTACCAAGCAGTACTCGATCAGGGTGGTGTAACAAAACTTCCCTATGCAGAAGCGCAACGAGTGCAACTTGCCATATACCACGACCTTTCCGATGAAGGAATAATTGAATCTATTTTAAAAAACGCTTCACGGCAAAACTAGTTTTTACACGAGCTACTCATTGACGATCCGGTATAGACCACTATACTAGCTTCATCGTACATTAAAACCATGAGTACACTGCGAAATGTGTTTGAAATTCTCAATGACCGCATGTTTCTGCATTCCAGACCACCATCAACTCAAAGAGTTATTCGTGCATGGAAGGAATTTGAACTTCATCTCTCCAATTGCGGAGAGCTGACAGACGAAGAGCAGATTTTATTCCAAGACCGCATTGTGGATATTACACAGACCCTTGATCTCCTCGAACAAGCAATGTTTGTTCGTGTGCATATTCCCGAGAAATGTCGAAAGCATTTCCTTGGTCTGCTTACAGGCCGCTTGCAGGGCTTGCCGGATAAGGCACGGGATTCCGGACTTGTGATATTCTATATCAATACAAGCGAAATCACCCTTAAGGATCTTTGGGAAGAAATTCAATGGAAGAATTTCAAGCGCGACCATGATCATATCTATCATTTTTGGGCGATGCCAAAAACATTCATCAGATTCTCCATCGCTCTTACTCTCGTGTTTTGGGTCTTTATCGTCAGTCCAATTCTTATCTATTCTCCAATGGCCATTCTCGCGCAGTGGAAAATTCTCCTGGCACTTAGCGCATGTCCATTTATTGCGGGATTGATTACTGGATATCTCGGACGTCTGTTTGCATACCCATTTGCATGGATACAAATGGCTCACATTGAGAAGAAGGCGCAAACAAATGCGTATTATCGCCGCGCGCTTAGTAGTCTTCGCCAGCCAAACATCCCTCTATTCTACACGTTTATTGGGACATTCGTTCGGGGTACCTATGAATCTCATTCTGAAGAGCAGGTGATTCTCCATTAAAAATCAAGCCAACACCCGTTGGCTTTTATTTTTTACAGCAACTCATTCTCAATATTTATCTCGCCATGCAAATCCTCAAGCATTTTTGATTTCATATTCTCATAACTTACTTTTTGGGCAAGAAGCCAGCCAAGTTTTGTTGTCATGGATTCTATACTCATATCAAAGGCGGGAATTGCAAGATCATTATCTCTCAAATACTGACCGGTCTCATTCACCTGAAAACTTGCCACACCGCTTGGAGCCTGCGACGTAACAACAATCGGAATGCGTTTTTCTTTGAGATATTCAAAACCCTCAAACAAGTGGGCACTTGCATCACCAGCACCAAAAGCTCTAAAGATAAATGCTCGGATATCCGCATGTTCAACAAGCACTCGAAATATGTCAGGAGACATTCCGGGAAACTCACTCAATGAAGCAATATGTGATGTTTCAAAATCTTTCTTCACGCTTAATACGCGTGATTGGATGGCCAGGGGCTTTGATTTAGATAAATATGCATTATGCCGATCGAGCGCTGATACATTTATGCGCATAAACCGCCCTATCTGCCCCAATGCACCCGTGATAAATGAACTGAATGGATCATAATCAAAATCTGTCCCTTTTTTTACTCGCGTACCGGAAATGATTTTGCTGCCAAAAACAGCCATAACTCCTTTGATGGGATGGTAGCCCCACACTGCAATGCGCAGTGCGTTAATAAGATTAGTTGTTGCATCGCTTCCCAAATATCCCAGGGGCACCTGCGCTCCGGTAACAATGACTGGCTTGTTAATATTCTCAAGAGCAAAGGAAAGCGCAGCGCATGTGTATCCCATGGTGTTGGTACCATGGAGTATAATATATGCATCATACTGGTCATACGTTTCCTGAATTTTTTCTGCAAGGGCGCTCCAGTTTTGCGGAATGATATTCGAACTATCAACATTAAAAAGCTCAACGACTTCCGGTTTGATTTCAATGTTCCAATTTTTTTTAACAATTTCTACGGAGTTGTTAACGATCGTCATGAAGTTTTCCGGATCGGATTTCACCAACTGAACAACATTGCTTTTTGCAACATTTCCGGCGATAGTTCCACCCGTAAAGATAATAAGGAGGCGTTTTTGCGCATAGGCAGTCATATGGTATACATTATGTGCTTTCCACCTATCATAGGGCATCTTCCGTACACTGACAAGACTGCTATGCAATAATGAATGAGAGGATGAAAATACATAGAGCTGCGAGGATTTTTTTAGGAGTCGGTTTTTCTCTCAGAAATACTACGCTCAAGAAAAACACGAAAATTGGCGTGATATTGCCAAGTGTGAGCGTGACGCCGCTATTCCCGCGTGATAGCGCAAAATACAGAAGAACCCATTGGGAAATAACAATGAGACCACGGAAAAATATGACGCGATACTGCTGTGTCGATATGCGTAATATCGGAAAGCCAAACAAGAGAAGTGTAAAGAGTGAAATAAACCCCGCACGAAACATGTAGAGCGTAGGGGCATTCACTGCATGGAGTGTATCAAGAAGATATTTTGCAGGAATTGCCGAAACGCCAAACAGAAACGAAGCAACAAGTGCAGGAATAAGGGTGTGCGCTTGAAATGTTTTCAATTGGGAAAAATTTGTTGAAACATATACTGTAAGCACAAGAATGGCCGCCGCAATAAGATACGTGTACCACTGTGAAGACTCACCGAGTGTGAGCCAAGCAAAAAAGAATGTAAACCCCGGGGCAAGCGAGAGGAGAGGTGTTGCAATACTTGCTTCAGTCTTTTCAAATGTTTTGAAATAAAAATAATTTGCAAAAGTATCGATCACACCTATGAGAGCGACAAGTCCAATAACAAGAAGCGAGGGTTGAAAAAAATAAAAAAGAGGAGAAATTAGAAGAAGCGTTGCTCCCATCGTCAGAAAATTGATGCCAAGGATGTCTTGTGAGCGAAGATCTCGCAATAGCGTTCGAGCAATAATATTTGCTACTGCGCCAAGAAGTGCGGAGAGAATTGCCAGTGTGGTGAAACTGAGTGATGTAATCATATACGTGTAGTATAACAATTGAATAGTAAATTACGAAATGAAAATAGGATATTTATAGTAGAGAAGATCTGTGATTTTAGGCATGGAAATCACAGAAAACCAGCATGTCGTTTGTCTACCGATTACTCCTCCGACACGTATCAGCAGTGAAAGATCTAGACACGTATGACTTCGATTGGGGTTCCGAACCGCTTCTGAAGATCTGCTCCGCATTCACGATAGCGGTATAGCATAGTCTGACGCTCCTGCGGTGTAAACTGCAGATCTTCTTTGAGCTGAAAGATTGCATCCTCCAGCTCATCCTCCTGGAGCCGACAAATCCTGCTGTCCCAGCCAAACGCGTGAATGTCCGACCTTCGCCTGTCGTAGCCATAAACTTCGGAAGCGATAGGATCTACCCAGTTCGCGGCTTCTTTGATCTGCTTCACGATAAGCTGGAATAGTTCCAGTGATTTATGCCCCATCGTTTGCCAGACGTCGCGAATTCTTCGCGAATCCTTGAAGTAGATGAAAATCTCCGCGAACATCAGGGGTTTAGCAAGGGAACGGAACACATTAGTCGACTCGTCGAGAGGTTCGTGAGAATAGATTTGGTCCTTGTTCCGCTGCCAGAGTATGCGATCCAGGACTAGACTTTTCACCCCATCCCTGTCCATGAGCCTATTGCAAGCAGTTGCCACTGCAGGGATGCTATTAGTCTTCTGCGTGAGGTGGAGCATCATCTCCAATGCCTGCACTAAGTCACCGTTGCAGGTGTTGAGGAGGGACTCCAGAAGCGTGGCGCTCACTTTTTTTCTCCTTTCGCGAGAGATTCCTATTGACCACTCCCGCATGATATGATATATTAAATGAGTGGCCAATATCACCCTAAGGTGTTAGTAGTCACCATAGTAGACGATTTCATTTATATTATAATGAAAATATGTACTCTGAATTATTTGAAGAACTCGGGCTCACACCCAATGAAGCAAAGATTTACGAGTCACTCGTAGGAGCGGCGGAGTTGCCCGTTTCACAGATATCCATTAAAGCCGGCGTACACCGGCGCAATGTCTACGACGCACTCAATCGCCTTTTAGACAAAGGGCTTGTGTTTCAAATTTTTCAGAAAGGTGAAAACGTCTACCGCGCCGTACATCCTCAAAAACTCCTTGAAGTACTTCGTGAAAAAGAAAAAAAACTGCAGCGCGTACTGCCAAGTCTTTCCACACAATACAATGCCGTGCCTCCGCGCGAAGCAGCATACATTTACAAAGGAATTGAGGGATACAAAAATTATCGACGTGATCTCTTGCGCGTGCGAGAAGAAGCGTATTTTTTGGGTGCAAAAGCTCTTTGGCTCACACCAGGTATTTCTCAATCAGTACAGGACGAGTTCAGAAAAACATTCCACTCAAAAAAGATTCCTTACAAAACACTCTTTGATCCTCGCGTTCCTCAAAAAGCTCCGCAGGCGCTTAAGCGCATTGGAGGAGAATATAAAGTTCTTCCAAAAGGATATGAAACTGTTGGCGTCGTCGATATCTTCGGCGACCATGTGGTTACGTTTACAAGTGAAGATGTGGGAAACTTTGGAGAATATGGATCTATTTTTGTAATGATCAACCATGATCTCGCGGAAAGCTACAAAACATGGTTTCGATTCATTTGGGATCACTGCCCGAAAGCAGACTCGTTGAAGTGATGTGCTTCGAAAAAGATGATTTTGATTTCATTCGGTGTTTCTTGGACAAAGTTCGAACATTTTTCGAGGAGAATCCGGACTTCCAACCCTGACTCACATCTCGCCGTAGCGGTAGCGAAGGCGGACTAACTCCCCTGTCATTTTCCCCGCACCCCTTTTTTTTCCTGCCTTGCCGTAGCTTTAGCGAAGGTAGATTACCGTTGTCGCCTCTCGCGGGGGTGCCAATTTCAATGGCTAAGGCGGTTTAGACGTTGCAGGAATTATTATGATATCTTGCCCTTGCCCCAACCCACCAAGTGCGCGGGTAAGAAAATAAGGCGAGATTACTCCACGCACTATAGCTCGCAAGCAATCTTACATTGTAAGTATGATTTAAAAGGTGGTATATCGCCCTTCCAACTACAGCCACTATTCATAGTACATTTCTTACCGTCATAAAACATTCCAGGCAAAAGTGCCTCGCATAATCCATAATTCTTTTGAGTTGGTCTCCATGCACAATCATTTTCAAAATATTTCTTCTTTGAAAAATAAAGTCCTCCACCAAGAATGGCCGTTACGGATAAAATGATGATGAGCTTCTTTGTCATATCTCAAACACCTGAGGTTACTTGGCAATACTATAAATACCACTCCAAACCGAAATACCATTTACGTCATTAAAGTTCACGGTGTTTTCGTCAATAAATTGAAGATTACTGAGGTATGGATAGTGATTAACATCTTTTCCGTCAACAACGAGCTTCCATTTTTCTTGATCGGCAACGGCGGCACTTTGATAAAGAATGTAGCCATAGTGCTTACCATGAGGGCTTATCACAAGGTCAGTAACAGAAAAACCGTATGGTATCTTCTCTTTAACCTTACCATTTACTACAACTACTCGTGGTGGATTGTTCACAGAATATATACACGGGGATTTTGTATAGCATTCCTTTTTTCTCTGCGAGATATCATAGCCGATATATGCTCGTCCGGCATCGGAAGTGGAAGCGTAGACAAGATGTGAATCTATAGCTACACTCTTATTGTCGACAGTATTATTGTACCGAAGAACGCCTTCCATCGAAGAACTAGACCCCCGCTCAAACTCCTGGAGAACGTGCATCTCGGGAACCGCATAAAATATTCCCGCACTACCTGCTTGCAAAACTTTATACTCATGGCCGGTGTTCGATCCAATTTTCTTCTTTCCATCGATATATATATCAGACGTGCCAACTCTGTAGCCAATATGCTTGCCGTCAGAGCTGAGTTTCAAATCTAAGACAAAAGTCTTATCAGAATGTTTGCTTATAACCCGATCATTAAACACTACATACCATTTCTTACCCTTACTACCAATATACGCAAATGAAGTTCCGCTATCGTTAAATGTAAGCGAACTGACGAAATCATATGCGGGCCCAATACGTCCACCGCGCCATACTGCCCGTTTATTGTTTGGCAGAAATGTGATATATGCATAGTGATTGCCGGCAGGGTTTAAAGCGATGCCTGCTAATACTGGTATTGGCAGGAGCGCAGATTCTTTCGATGTTTGGGTTTTAATAATTTTGCCATCATAGATAACTTGCGCATTTTTTATCTCCTCAGCGAGGAGCATTTTTTGGAATTCCACGTCAACAATCAAATTTCCAATCTCAAACTCCTTCAGATTTTCTGTGGTATTTGCTTGTGAACCAAATTGTTCAAACGCAATATACCCATGGTGGTTCCCGTCATGGCTGAGTACTGGGCGACCAACTCTCGAGAGTCTGTTTTCAACCTTCTGCTCAGTGCCATCAATTACTACGTACATTACTGGATCCTTTTCATTTTCTATTCGATGACCTACATACGTGTAATGTCCTCCTGTATCTGAAAATTGAAGAAATGGCCTGTTATCCAATAAACCATCCAATTCGCCGCCTGACAGAATTGCTGTATACTTCATTGGATTAGGCGTTCCATCAAACACAACAAAAAATCTCCCTTGCTCGTCTGAAGTTACATAGGCGTAATGTTTACTGTCAGGACTGAATGCAAAACTTTGTATTTCTTGCTTTCCTGTCTGAATGTCTTTACCGTCGACGACGAGCGTATACATGTCATCTTGTTTTGAGAGATACCAAAAGCGCTTACCATTGGGAGAAAATTTAATCGCCGTTTTATCAATTGATTGATCTCTTGATGGCAATGTAAATAACTGAGTGCTTACTGGCGACAAGGCAGAGACTACTAGGGGTGAGAAGTTAGATACAAATACTACAGTCGCGATAATGATAAGCTGTCTGACTATTATTTTCATATTATTTCAATGTAGAACTCTAAAAAATTTCGTAAGATAGTGGGGCAAGCCACCATTCTTCAAAAACCCTTGGAATTTTACGGCGGATCTTAATTCATCCCGCCAACGGCGGGATACAATTTCCGGCCAGAATTCGGATTTTGATTTTCTTCGGTGTGCTTTCGAAAAAATTCGAACTGATTTCGCCCAAAATTTGTAGGGCGGGCGGAATTCCCCCCAAACCCCCCTTCCGCCCGCCTGCGGAAGCGGCCCTTTTGGATTGGACGATTTCAAGTTTTTCGTTCCGCTTTTGGCGGAACTCCGAGCTTCGCTCGGTTTGGCGGCAAATTCTTTTTTAAATTTCTAATACTTCTGTTTTTCTTTTTCCAGAAATATCCCAATAAATTTTGTATTTTTTGTTTGTCATGTCAAGCGCCAATGTCCAAATAGTTTTAATACCAGGGAAATTTTGGCAAGTATAACTTCCTGGTTTGCCCAAAATTTTTATGGCGCTGTCCAACTTAAATTTATTTCTTTCAAAATTTATTTTTTGCAATGTCTCATAATATCTGATGAAAGTATTGTGATAAGGAACTCGCTTCAATACCGTATCTTCTTTTGCTAGCTCGCTATCAACATAATGGTTGGTCTGAATCAAAATATTATCTTTTGGATAAATGACTTTGAATTTTTTGGCAGTATGTTCGACTATTGCCATATCCCCGTTTTTATCAGCGATAAAGAAATTTTTCGGGCAACAAAGCGGAATTTTTTCAAAAACTTTTATTGCGTCTTTTACCGTCTCGCAAGTTTCCGCGATAATTTTTGTCATATGGATACAAGAAACTCCATACGACCATTGATCCGCGTAAGCGAAGGTTAGCCCGATAAATAATCCTTTGTTGTTTATCGCGTCGTCTGCGTTATAAAAAAAGTATTTTGGCTTCGCGGTAGATGGGCTACCAATTCCCATATCAGTTATTGCTATAAATGAATTTCTTTCAGGATTAACAATTTTATAAACTTCAAATATTTTGTCGGTTTCTGGAAGCCAATCATAATTTCTGCCCACAAAAAGATTATTTTTAGCTTTATAGCCAAAAATTGTGCATGCCTTATCTAAACCAAATCTATTTCTGTAATAAAAAATCTCGCTCGTAATAAAATCATAAATCAGCTTTTCTTCGTCAAAATTTCCGTCCTTAGCCATTCCCCTAAATTCTTCCAATAGTTCGGGATAATGCTTTTCATAAACCTGAAGCTGATTTTTATATAAAACAGGATCAATTTTGACTTTGTCAAAATTCATTCCATTTGTTTTATAAATCCTGCCTTGTTGCTGGCCGATTTCAAAAAAATTACCCTTGAATGTTTTTGTATTCATAGTTAGTTTTTTACTAAATCATCAATGGTTATTCCAAGCCCTTCCGCAATTTTTGTGATGGTTTGCAAGGAAGGATTTTTAATAACATCAGATTCAACTTTCGCAATTGTAGTATAGGGAATATTTGCTATTTTAGCCAAAGCGTCTTGCGTTAAATCTTTCTTTTTACGCCACGCCTTTATTTTATCCCCGATTGTTTTACTTTGCATATCTTCCATACTATGTTAGTATTATATTGATGGTTATCTATAACCCACATCTATATACTAACATGTATCTTGATTTTCTTCAATTAAAAATGAGGGAAGCCCGCTTTTGGCACAAAATGAAGTTCGAGACGATATTTTTTCAGGTTCTTTGGCAGTTTTTCAATCCGAAAGGGTCGCTTCTGCG
>JBBTRI010000025.1 GCA_038065255.1 Patescibacteria group bacterium | reverse complement strand
GGCAGCGACTAAGATTGAAAATGAGGGCAGAAAATCCGATAAAGTCGTGATAGGAGATTTTCAATTGAGTCGAGTCGATTCAAAAGGCAATCAAGATAAAATTGATCAAATTCTTGTGCGCAGTAAGGATATGATTATATCTGTTAAGGCTGATTCAGGCGGAATAGTGCGTGGCGATAAGGCAAATTATTACGCGCTCTATGTAGGTAAAGACATTATGGATCTTAATATATTAAGTTCCGACCGCCAGTTGGTACGTCAGATAACAACCGATCTTATCAAAAAGACTAAAGAATTAGGAGATGAAGAAAGGGCTTTCATGTGGCTTGAAAACGATAGTCCCTATGCTTCCATGAAAAATCCTTATGACGGGGGCGAATTGTTTTCATACGGCATGCCTTCTTCGGATATGTTCAAGAAAAAAGAGTAGACGCGAGGAGTCGCAGAAGCGCCGTCCGCTACTCACTAGAGTGGCTTTTTTATATCCTCACAATGATAAGGAATGACAAGCATTGAATAATTGACATGGTTGTTTTGCTACGATACACTAAGGATACTATGAGTGAACTTTCGCAAGAATATTTTGACCAACACTTTGATGATCTTATTCGGGCGGTAAAGGAGGGTTTTGACGCTACCGCATCAAAGAAAGAACTGGATGAAGTGCGTCAGGAACTTAAGCAAGAGATCCAAGGAGTGAACAAGAGAGTTTCCGGTTTAGAGTTTGCCGTGGGTCAATTAGCCGCTGAAGTAAAGGAGTTTGTCGCAGTTGTGAAAAAACAAGACACAGAATATGTAGAGCTTAAAGTGAAATATCATGAGCTCGAGATCCGCATTACAAAACTCGAAGGTCTCCAACCAGCGACCGCTTGACACATTTTTGGTATCCCCGTATACTGCTTTCAAGTAATCAACAAAGGGTTTACCCACCGGAAGCTCCCTTGAGGGGCTTTTCTATTAGTTTTTATATTTTCGTATGTCAACAGTCAACCAGCTTATCAGGCACGGAAGAACGCGAATAGCGAAAAAATCAAAATCGCCGGCATTGCAATTCACTCTTGATACGCTCCATCGCAGGCGCACGACCGTGGCAGCGCCGTTCAAACGAGGAGTCTGTGTCAAAGTAACGACAATGACGCCAAAGAAACCGAACTCCGCATTGCGCAAAATCGCCCGTGTTCGTTTGTCGAACGGCATGGAAGTAACGGCATATATTCCGGGTATTGGCCATAACCTCCAAGAGCACTCCATCGTGCTTATCCGAGGTGGGCGCGTAAAAGACCTTCCGGGTGTGCGCTATCACATTGTCCGCGGCGTGTATGATACGTCCGGAGTTGCCACGCGCCGCCAGGGCCGATCGCTCTATGGCGCAAAACGACCTAAAAAATCTTAAACCAGTATGAGACGAGGACCATCACCAAAACATCCGCTGATTCCTGATCCGAAATACGGCAATACCGTATTGGCAAAGTTTATCAATTACGTCATGGAGGACGGCAAAAAACTCCTTGCAGAACGCATTGTCTACAAGGCGTTTCAAGTAATAGAAAAGAAGACGGGAAAAAATCCCTTGGATATTTTTGATGAAGCGGTCAAAAACGTCATGCCTCTCGTCGAAGTGCGAGGGCGTCGTATTGGCGGCGCAAATTACCAGATTCCTATTCCCGTACGCGGTGAACGGAAATATGCGCTTGCGTTCCGCTGGATGCTTGCAGGTGCTCGCGGGAAGAAAAAGCGTGCTATGTTCGAACGCCTTGCTGACGAACTCATGGCTGCCGCACAAAAAGAAGGGGATGCAATCAAAAAACGCAATGATGTGCATCGCATGGCGGAAGCCAATCGCGCGTTTGCCCATTTTGCTCGGTTTTCACGATAAAACTTCTACCAACATCTAACCACGAAACAGTCTATGTCTCGAGATTATTCTTTGGAAAAAACACGTAATTTCGGCATTATTGCCCATATTGACGCCGGTAAAACTACTGTAACCGAGCGCATTTTGTTTTATACAGGCAAAAAGCACAAAATCGGCGAAGTGCACGAGGGAGAAGCGACCATGGACTGGATGGCTCAAGAACGTGAACGCGGCATCACCATCACCGCAGCGGCAACAACATGTTTTTGGAAGGAGCATAAATTTAATATCATCGACACTCCGGGACATATTGATTTTACCGTCGAAGTGCAGCGCTCCTTGCGCGTGCTCGACGGCGGCGTTGTTGTGTTTGACGGCGTTGCAGGCGTTGAACCGCAGTCGGAGACGGTGTGGCACCAGGCCGATAAGTACGAAGTGCCCCGTATGTGTTTTATTAATAAATTAGACCGTACCGGCGCTGATTTTTATAAAGACTTGGATTCCATTCACGAACGTTTGACCAAAAAAGCGCACCCAATTCAGCTTCCTATCGGCATTGAAGATTCATTCAAAGGAATTATCGATCTTCTCAACCGAACAGCATTTTTCTATGAAGATGATCTGGGTACCAAGATCACTGAATGTCCGATTCCTGATGATATGAAAGAAAAGACGGAAAGCTATCGCGCACAGCTCGTGGAAGCTATTTGTGAAAACGATGAACAGCTCATGTCGAAGTATTTGGCAGGTGAAGAAGTGAGTGTAGCCGATCTTAAACGGGTTCTGCGAAAATGCTGCATTTCTCGCGATGTTATTCCGGTGCTCTGCGGCAGCGCTCTGAAAAATAAGGGCGTACAATACCTGCTTGATGCAGTAAACGATTATCTGCCCTCCCCGTTGGATATTCCTCCGGTGCATGGTTTCGATCTTAACGATCCCGATAAAGAAGTTGAGCGTCTTCCGGATGACAATCAGCCCTTTGCCGCGCTTGCATTCAAAATCGCAGCTGATCCCTATATCGGAAAACTCTGTTTCTTCCGGGTCTATTCCGGAACACTGAAAGCGGGTTCCTATGTGCTCAATACAACAACAGGCGAACGGGAGCGCATCGGTCGCATCGTACGTATGTATGCCAATGACCGTGAAGATATCGAAGAAATCCGCGCGGGTGATATCGGTGCGGCTGTGGGGTTGAAAAATACCTTTACCGGCGATACGCTTTGTGATCCCGATAAACCTGTTGTATTGGAATCCATCACGTTTCCGGAACCTGTTATTTCCGTTGCCATTGAGCCAAAAACAAAAGCCGATCAGGAGCGTATGGGAATTGCAATGCAGAAACTTGCTGAAGAAGATCCGACATTCCGCGTACGAACCGATGAAGAAACCCTCCAGACTATTATTTCCGGCATGGGTGAGTTGCATTTGGAAATCATTATCGACCGCATGAAGCGCGAGTTTAAAGTTGAAGCGAATGTTGGCAAGCCCCAAGTCGCGTACAAAGAAACAATCAAAGGGACTGCAGAAGCGGAAGGCAAGTATATTAAGCAGTCCGGCGGCCGTGGGCAATATGGGCATTGCTGGCTGCGCGTGGAGCCGCTTGAAGCTGGCAAGGGGTTTGAGTTTGAAGAAGAAATCAAGGGTGGCGCTATTCCAAAAGAATTTATCCAACCAATTAATAAGGGCGTTAAAGAAGCAACCACTCGCGGTGTGCTTGCAGGCTATCCCGTTATTGATGTCAAAGTAACCGTCTATGATGGATCCTATCATGATGTTGACTCGTCGGAAGCGGCGTTTAAAATTGCAGGTTCAATGGCATTCCAGGATGCATGCAGAAAAGCGGGACTTATTTTGTTGGAGCCATTGATGAAGGTGGAAGTAATTACTCCGGAAAGCTTTATGGGAGAGGTTATTGGTGATCTCAACTCGAAGCGCGGCCAAGTTCGTGAAATGTCTGAGCGTTCCGGCGTGCGCATTATCAGCGCATTTGTGCCGTTGGCAGAAATGTTTGGTTATGCAACTCAGCTCCGTTCCATGACGCAAGGAAGAGCAAGTTACAACATGGAATTCGACCACTATTCGGAAGTGCCAAGGAATATTGTCGAAACAATATTAGCAAAAAAATAATGCCCTATGGATACGCGGAGATGGAATGAAATCATTGATGTTGTGGTAAAAACAGGGGATACCTGTATTGTTGCAGATACTGAAAAATCATTTGTACTTATGGATATAAAGAAATACCGCGCAATGCTGCTTGAGAGGGAATTGCATGTTTCTCACTTGACAGATTCAGGACTCCTCGATAAGATTAACGCACAGATAGCCCTCTGGCATGAAAGTCAGAAGGAGCTTTTTGTTGACACCCCCGAACAATCTGATATACTCCAGAACGCACTTTGATCACAATCATCATTAAATTCATAATATAGCATACATATGGCAGGGAAATTTGAACGAACAAAACCACATGTCAATGTTGGCACCATCGGTCACGTAGACCATGGAAAAACGACCTTGACCGCTTCTATTTTGACGGTCCTTCGCGCAAAAGGCTTGACTGCGTCTGACAGGTCGGTTGATCAAATCGATTCAGCGCCGGAAGAAAAAGCGCGTGGTATTACCATTAATACAGCGCACGTCGAGTATGAGAGTGAGAACCGCCACTATGCGCATGTGGATTGTCCGGGGCATGCCGATTATATCAAAAACATGATTACGGGTGCCGCTCAGATGGACGGCGCTATTTTGGTTGTTTCAGCAACCGATGGCCCAATGCCTCAGACACGCGAACACATTCTGTTGGCGCGCCAAGTCGGTGTTCCTTCTATTGTCGTCTTTTTGAATAAAGTCGATATGGTTTCAGATAAGGAACTTATCGATCTTGTAGAGGAAGAAGTTCGCGATCTATTGAAAAAATACGAATTCCCCGGCGATACAACGCCGATCATTCGCGGTTCAGCGCTCAAAGCGCTCCAGAACCCAAATGACGCAGAGAGCTCACAGCCAATCATGGATTTAATGAAGGCGCTGGATGAGTTTATCCCCGAACCGGTACGCGATACGGAAAAACCATTCTTAATGCCTGTGGAGGATATCTTCTCAATTGAAGGACGCGGAACGGTTGTAACCGGCAGAATTGAACGCGGTATCATTCATGTTAACGAAGAAGTTGAAATCATCGGTCTTAAGGATACGGCAAAAACAGTTGTTACCGGTGTTGAAATGTTCAACAAGTCGCTTGATGAAGGTCGAGCGGGCGATAACGCAGGCTTGCTTCTCCGCGGTACCAAGAAAGATGATGTGGAACGAGGCCAAGTGCTTGCCAAGCCGGGAACCGTCACACCGCATACCGAATTCGAATCAGAAGTCTACATTCTTTCGAAAGAAGAAGGCGGGCGACATAAACCCTTTTTCAAGGGCTACAAACCGCAATTCTATATCCGCACAACTGATGTGACAGGCGATATCACTGCATTACCTGAAGGCGTTGAAATGGTTATGCCTGGCGACACTGTTAAGATGACCGTGAAATTGATTGCACCCGTTGCACTGGAAGAAAAACAGCGCTTTGCTATCCGTGAAGGCGGACTGACGGTTGGCGCCGGCGTTGTTACGAAGATTGTTAATTAATATCATAGGCTGCTGTGGCAACGACGAAAACAACAAAGGCAAAGATCGAACCGAAAGCAAAGGATAAAGCAAATGATGAGAAGCCAAGAATCCGCATCAAGCTTCGCGCATACGATCACAAGATCATCGATCAATCTGCGCAGAGCATTATTGAGGCGGCAAGCCGCAGTGGCGCTACAGTGAAGGGTCCCATTCCGCTTCCGACAGAGAAGAATAAGTACACCGTCCTCAAGTCTTCATTTATAAGAAAAGATGCGCGCGACCAGTATGAAATGCGCACTCACAAACGACTCATAGATATTGTTGATCCGACAGCTAAAACCACCGACATGCTGACAA
Organism: Patescibacteria group bacterium; assembly: GCA_038065255.1. Taxonomy (NCBI): domain Bacteria; species Patescibacteria group bacterium. Next base: position 30,986 of record JBBTRI010000025.1, on the reverse strand, counting down.
ATCTGAGCCTTCCGGCAGGCGTTTTTCTTGAGATCAAAATGCTTTGAACGACTTGCATCGCATGATGCGGATAACCCCTTCTACGGGAAGTGTCCATACGCACGCGAAGCAAGGTGGAGAAATCAGGGTTAAGAACATTACCATTATCATTCATCATGTACGTGTTTTCAAAGACAAAACCGAGTGTCCTTGAAGCTCGGTTTTGTATTAGGAAAGAAGAATTATGAAACTCATTTTGGGTAAAAAGAAGAGTATGACGCAGTTATTCGATGCCGCAGGCAGAGTACAATCTGTTACGGCAATTCATGCTGTTCCGAATATTGTTACCCAAGTGAAGACAAAAGAAAAAGACGGTTATGATGCGCTGCAGCTTGGCTGTGGCGAAAAAAAGCGTGCGTCAAAAGCGCTTTGCGGCCACCTCAAAGACATTCCGTCATTGCATGAAGGGCGTTCATTTTGGAGATTGAAAGAAGTGCGTACCGAGCATGCCGGCATTGAGCGGGGGAATAGCATTGATCTCTCGCTTTTTGCAGTCGGCGATCACGTCGATGTTATCGGCTGGTCAAAGGGGCGAGGATATGCTGGTGTCGTAAAACGCCATCACTTTCATGGACAGAAGGCATCACATGGTCACAAGGACCAGGAACGCATGCCTGGATCCATTGGCGCCGGCGGCGTGCAGCATGTGTTTAAAGGTAAGCGCATGGCTGGCCACATGGGAGATAGTCGCGTAACAGTAAAAAATCTCGAAGTTGTCCGTATAGATCTTGATCAGAATGTTCTCTATGTTCGAGGCGGTGTGCCAGGCAGCTTCAATGGTCTTGTTCTTATCCGTGCGGCAGGAACGATTGTGTCAAAAAAATCTTCAACGCAACCAGCTGAACAAGCGCCAACACCTTCAGTAGATACCCCGTCAGAAATGTTAGAAACGTCGGAAGCTGAAGAACAAAAACCACAAGAATAGCATATGAATGAACCAACCCACAAACCAATCACGCTGGATGTCTACGATATAAGCGGCGCAAAAGTTGCAACACGCGAATTACAGCCGGCTGTGTTTGGCGTTCCCATGAAAGAAGGGCTTGTACACTTGGCCGTTGTTGCTCAAGCTGCAAATGCGCGCACTGTCCATGCATCCACAAAAACACGGGGCGAAGTTCGCGGAGGCGGCAAGAAACCATGGAAACAGAAAGGAACGGGGCGCGCGCGGCACGGTTCTATTCGATCACCATTATGGCGGAAGGGCGGCATTACGTTTGGTCCTCGAACAGATCGCAACTACAGCCTTAAGATCAATAAAAAAGCGCGACAAAAAGCGATGTGCATGGTGCTGTCGCAAAAAGTACGCGAAGGAAGATTGCTTTTGATGGATGATTTTTCAAATACTACTGGCAAAACAAAAGAGGCACTCGGTGTATTGCAGAAACTTCCGATTCAACAGCAGAACAAAAAAACTCCTAAAGTCGGCGTCATTTCTCCTTTGGGAGCCACGCTTCTCAATCGAAGTCTGCGGAATATTCCAACCGTGCACATTCTGCCGGCCGCAAGTTTGAATGTTGCTTCGGCACTCAACATGCGCTATCTTGTTATGCCGCTCAAAAGTCTTGAACAGATTGAGCAGCGTTTTGGAACATCAACCTAACTACCCCGTATGGCATTTTCATTATTCCGCAAAAAGCAGGCAGCACCTCCGCCAAAAAACGTATCTCCAAAAAAGGATACGCTCGTTCCTATTGCAGACGATCAACCAGTGAAGGGGAGCGAGAAAAAAGCCGCGAGCGCACAAAAGAAAACATGGAACCAATTTCCCCTCCAGTCTGAATCTATTTTGATACACCCACTTCTTACCGAAAAAGCGATGCAATTAAGCGCGAGCGGGAAGTATGTTTTCGAGGTTGGCCGTCAAGCGACAAAGTTATCCATCAGGAAGGCTTTTTTCAATGTGTATGGCGTTATGCCGACAAAAATAGCTGTCATCCGACAGGACGGCAAAGAAGTGCGGTACGGAAAACATTCAGGCAGGCGTCGCCATGTGAAGAAGGCAATTATTACGGTTAAAAAAGGAGTATCAGTAGACATAGGTATATAATGTATGGCGGTAAGAATATACAAACCAACAAGTCCCGGCAGGCGCAAATCAAGTGTTTCTGACTTTTCTGATATTACCAAATATCGTCCTGAGAAATCCCTTATTGAAATTAAAAAACAGAAAGCCGGACGCAATAATCAAGGAAAAATCACCGTTCGCCACCGTGGCGGAGGAACAAAACGATACTACCGCATCATCGATTTCAAACGCTTGCGATTCGATCAATTTGCAAAAGTTATTGCCATAGAATATGATCCAAATCGTTCAGCACGTATTGCATTGTTGCAATACGACGACGGCAGTAAAACATATATTCTTGTCCCGCAAGGGTTGTCCGTAGGAGATATAATTCTTTCATCACAGTCAAAAGTAGATATCAAAGTGGGGAATCGGTTGCCATTGGCACATGTGCCGGTGGGTACGCTTGTGCACGCGCTCGAACTCGTTCCACGTCGCGGTGCGCAGCTTATCCGTGCCGCAGGTACAGCCGCTTCTCTTATGGCCCTTGATGCCGGCATGGCGCATGTCAAACTGCCTTCCGGTGAGGTTCGAATGTTCGATCAGCAGTGCATGGCGACAATCGGTCAAGTAGGCAATATCGATCATCAGAATATCCGATGGGGTAAAGCCGGACGCATGCGCCTCAAAGGTTGGCGCCCCTCTGTTCGAGGTAAGGCAATGAATCCCGTTGACCATCCTCATGGCGGTGGTGAAGGCAATCAGCCTATTGGCTTGCCGCATCCAAAGACGCCTCAGGGTCGCCCTGCGTTGGGTGTGAGAACGCGCAAAAGAAAGAAGGCATCAAATTCACTTATTCTCAAAAGCCGAAGAAAGAAATAATGTATGTCTCGAAGTCTCAAAAAAGGCCCATATATTGATCCGCGCCTCATCAAGAAGATGGCACAGGTGAAGGTAGGTGATAAGACTGTTATTAAGACATGGTCACGTGATTGCAATATTGTTCCGGAAATGGTAGGTTTTACGTTCGGTGTACACAATGGCAAAGACCATATCTCTGTGCATGTTACCGAACAAATGGTTGGCCATCGTCTTGGCGAGTTTTCTCCAACGCGGAAATTTGTCCGTCATGGCGGTAAGATTCAAAAAGATATCGAGCAAAAATCGGCGCAAAAGGCTTCCGAAACAGCCCAGAGCACCATGCAAACGCCAAAGAAATAACGCATATCTATGGAAGTTACAGCAAAAACACGCAATCTGAGAATGTCGGCACGAAAAGTGCGTCTTGTCGCGGATTCAATCCGAGGACTTGACGCCACCACTGCGCTTGCCAGGCTTCATGTGATTGCAAAAGCGAGCCGCGTGCCTCTCGAAAAGCTTGTATTATCGGCATTGGCAAATGCTGAGCATAACTTTCGTTTGGATAAGAACTTACTTTTTATTAAGAAGATTGCCGTAGATGAGGGCATGGCATTGAAGCGATGGCGGGCCCGCGCATATGGCAGAGCAGCTCCTATCAGAAAACATTCATGCCATATCACAATCGTATTGGATGAGCGCGCAGGTGCTGCAAAGAAACAAGCAGCCAAGAAAACAAGCGGTAAAAAAGGAAAAACCATGTCAGCAACAGTTGATGTGGCACACGACACTCCTAAGGCTGAGAATTCTCCGACGCAAAAAAATATGAAAGCTGACAGTGAGGGACACGCACCGGAAAGTCTCGATCCTCGAAGGCTTGGCAAACATCGCAATCAGCAAAATACCGACAGAAAAGAATTGCATGCAAAAAAAGGTTTTGTAAAAACATTCTTCAACCGCAAAAGCGGATCATAATGTATGGGTCAAAAAGTAAATCCTAAAATTTTTCGGACAGGCATATTGTGGACATGGGATTCCAAGTGGTTTGTCAGTGGCTCTCAGTTCGGCGCAGTGCTCAAAGAAGATTTGCTGATCAAAAAGTTTTTCAAAAAAGAACTTCAGAAAGCATCAGTCGCGCGCATTGAAATCGAACGGACACCCAATGCTATCACTATTATCATTCATTCTGCAAAACCAGGCGTTATTATAGGTCGTCAGGGTGCGGGTATTGATGAGCTTAAGAAAAAGTTGAAGCAGATATTTTTTGCATCAACAAAAATTGCTGTGAATATTTCCATTGTCGAAGTTGACCGTCCCATGCTCAATGCCCAACTCGTTGGCCAACAAATGATTGAAGATTTGGAGAAACGCATGCCTTACCGCCGCATACTGAAACAAACACTCGATCGTGTCCAGAAAGCCGGCGCGCTTGGCGTGAAAGCGACCATTGGCGGCAGATTGAACGGTGCAGAAATTGCGAATACTGAAACACTTGCTTGGGGGAAAATCCCGCTTCATACGCTGCGTGCGAATATCGATTTTTCCCGTGGCGTTGCACGAACTGCAGCTGGCGCTATCGGCATAAAAGTATGGATTTACAAAGGCGAGGTTTTTAATGAAAAGGAAAAACGATCCAAAGAATAATATCAAACTATGCTGTTTCCAAAAAAAGTAAAACATCGAAAATGGCATAAGGGGCGCAGTCGCAATATGAATCATGCGGCTACGAGTCGTGCGCGCGTGAGTTTTGGCGATTTTGGATTGAAGTCGCTTGAAGAATGTTGGATTACCGCCCGCCAGATCGAAGCGGCTCGGCGCGCAATCGCCCGATTCGTCAAGCGAGGAGGAAAGATTTGGATACGCGTTTTTCCCGATAAGCCCGTTACGTTTCATGGCAATGAAAATACTATGGGTGGCGGCAAAGGCGCCGTTGATCACTATGTCACCATTGTGCGCCCGGGTACGGTATTATTGGAAATGTCAGGCGTTGATGAAAAAGCAGCTCGCGAAGCATTTCGGTTGGCCGGGTATAAGTTTGCCGTCAAAACAACATTTGTGAAACGAGCCCACTAGATATACGCATATGAAGATCAAAGAACTACGTGAAAAGACAGAGCATGAACTCAAGCTTCTCCTTACAGAAAGCCGTGAGGCTATTCGCATATTGCGCTTCCGCATTGCCGTCAAAGAACTGAAGGACGTTAGGGAGTTGCGCGAAAAACGCCTGCTTGTTTCCCGTATCCTTACCCTCTTACGAGAAAAGAAATCACATTAATATTCCCCACTATGGAACACGAACGAATACAACGCAACTTTGAAGGAACTGTTGTCAGCACAAAAATGAACAAGACAATTGTTGTTCGTGTTGATCGCACCAAAGTGCATCCGAAATATAGAAAACGAGCGATTACATCGAAGCGTTATTTAGTGCATGATGAAAAAAACGAATGTAGAACCGGCGATCGAGTTCGTTTTTGCGAAACGCGCCCGCTTTCCAAGTTGAAACGGTGGAGGCTTACAGAAAAACTTACGCCATCAGCAAAGGCACTATCGTAACACCATAGATATGATCCAACACCGATCAATGCTTACACCCGCAGATAATTCTGGAGCACGACGAATCCAGTGTATTCGCGTAACTGGCGGCTATCAAAAACGCTATGCGCGAATTGGGGATATTGTTACTATTTCTATTAAAGAAGCGCAGCCCTATAGCCAAGTAAAAAAAGGTGAGGTGCGCCACGGTGTTATGGTTCGGACACGAAAAGAAACGCGTCGCAAAGACGGCACGTATATCCGTTTTGGAGATAATGCTATTGTGCTTATCGACAAAAAAAGCAAAGAGCCGATCGCAAGTCGTATTTTCGGACCCGTCGCTCGCGAATTGCGAGCCAAAGGATTTACTAAGATTATTTCTCTTGCCCAAGAAGTTTTGTAAGAGTGACTTATACTTCATATGAATAATCTCAAAATACACAAACAGGATACCGTCAAAGTTATTGCCGGCAAAGAGAAGGGGAAAACGGGCAAGGTTGTGCGCGTGCTTCGGGAAGAGAGGAAAGTTGCCATTGAAGGAGTAAATGTCGTTGCGCGCCATATTCGGCCCCGCAAAGGCGGCGAGAAAGGCCAAAAAATTTATTTCCCTGCCCCGCTGGCTATCTCAAAAGTAATGCTTATCTGTCCTAAATGTACCGCACCGACACGAGTTGGATACCAGACCCTGGAAGGAGATTTTAGAAAAAAGAAAGAACGCGTATGCAAGAAGTGTAAAGCGCTTCTTGGCGCATAAATCTATGACTGATCTTGGAATATACTACACAAAAGAAATCGTACCAAAGATGATGAAGCAATTTGGCTATGCAAATAGCTTGGCGGTGCCGCGCATCACAAAAGTAACGCTTAATGTTGGCGTTGGACGAGCATTGAAAGATGCACAATTTTTACAGACCGTTGAAGATAATCTCACGCGCATCACCGGTCAGCGTCCTGTAAAAACAAAAGCAAAACAATCTATCGCAACATTTAAGATTCGAGAAGGGATGGTTGTTGGCATGAAAGTGACGTTGCGAAAGAAGTATATGTATGATTTTCTGGCAAAATTACTTACGTTTGCATTTCCGCGTACGCGCGATTTTCATGGTATAGACGAGACGGTCGTTGACAAACAGGGTAATTGTAATGTAGGGTTTAAGGAAAATATTGCATTTCCCGAAATGAAGTCGGATGAGCTCGAACGCATTCATGGCCTTGAGATAAGCATCACAACAAATGCCCATTCGCGCCAAGAGGGACTCGCATTATTCACCTATATCGGATTTCCCTTTAAAAAAGAAGGTCATAAGAAATAACTATGTCTACGGCTGCACAAGAAGCAAAAGCAAAACGCAAACCGAAATTCTCGACTCGAAAAGTGAGACGCTGTTGGCGCTGCGGTCGACGCCATGGCTATATGCGGAAATTCGACATCTGCCGCATTTGTTTCCGAGAGCTCGCAATGCAAGGCGCAATACCCGGCATTCGAAAAAGCAGTTGGTAATTGATAACCACCTTTATGATGACAGATCCAATTTCAGATTTACTTACGCGCATACGGAATGCCTGCATGGTCCGCAAGGGGCGTATTGAGGTTCCATTTTCCCGCATGAAGCAGGATATCCTTGAGATACTCAAACAAGAGGGCTATATTGAAGAGTATGCACCTTCGGGTGAAGGCGCGCGGAAAATGCTTGACGTAACGTTGAGATATGTCGGACGTACGCCGGTTATCCATGCTGTAAAGCGAATAAGTAAGCCCGGTTGCCGTATTTATGCTAAGTCAGACGTATTGCCAATTGTCCTTAATAACCGCGGTATTGCAATTCTCTCAACGTCAAAGGGTGTTATGACGAATAAAACCGCAAAACGCCTTTCTATTGGGGGCGAAATAATCTGTGAAGTAAGCTAAATAGTATGTCTCGTGTAGGAAAACAACCCATCGAAGTCCCTTCAGGCGTCACTGCCGTTATTTCTGATGGGCATGTTAGTATTAAGGGACCCAAAGGAACACTTGATGCCACTCTTCATCCTGTTGTACGAGTTGCACAAACGGATTCCTCTCTTCAGGTAACAGTTGCAGACCCGACAGATAAAGATCATCGCGCTCTTTGGGGATTATGGCAGAGATTGATTGCAAATATGGTAGAGGGAGTTTCGAAAGGTTTTGAAAAAAAATTAGAACTTCAGGGTGTAGGATATCGCGTTGCGACAAGTGACAAAGGCTTGGTACTCAATCTTGGCTACTCTCATCCGGTTGAAATGCCATTGCCGGCAGGCATTGAAGTACTTGTTGAAAAAAATACTATTATACTCAAAGGCATTGATAAACAACTTGTCGGACAAACTGCAGCGCGCATCCGAAGCCTTCGGAAACCCGAACCGTATAAGGGTAAGGGAATTCGCTATGCCGGAGAGGTTGTGCGCATGAAAGCGGGTAAGGCCGGAAAGGCAGGAGCAAAATAATATGCGTCCCATTCTTCACAATCAAACAGCTCTTCTTCGCGTGAAACGTTCGCGAGCGCGCATCACAGGTACTCACGATGTACCTCGCTTGGCAGTTCACCGCGGTCTGAAAACAATAAGCGCACAGCTCATTGATGACGGAAGCGGCACAACGCTTTGCGCTGCAGCTGAACGCGAACTTTCAGCTCAACAGCGAAAAGGAACAAAGACCGAGCGTGCTCAAGTTATTGGCGCACTCTTAGCAAAAAAAGCAAAAGATAAACATATTACCCGCATTGTTTTTGATCGTCGAGGTAACAAATACCATGGCCGTGTGAAAGCGTTTGCAGATGCGGCACGGGAGGGAGGACTTGAATTTTAAGTACACACTATTGTATGGCTGAACGCAGAGGATCATCACGAACACGACCGACAGAGCAAGAATTCGACCAGCGAACTATTGAAGTTGCGCGCGTAACGCGTGTTATGGCTGGAGGAAAACGCATGCGATTTCGTGCATGTGTTGTTATTGGCAATCGCAAGGGTGGCGTTGGGTATGGCATTGGAAAAGGCGCTGATGTTTCATTGGCTATTTCAAAAGCTACAACCCGTGCGCGGCGCGATATGGTAACTATTCCTATCGAGCGGGAAACAATTCCGCATGAATTGCGCATTAAGTTTAAAGCTGCTCGCATTATTCTTAAGCCTGCGCCAAGCGGTACGGGAATTGTAGCAGGAGGTGCCGTGCGCGAAGCGCTAGAAATATCAGGAATCCATAATATTGTTGCAAAGGTGTATGGATCAAAAAATAAGATTAATAATATCAAGGCGCTGTTTTCAGCTTTTGATGTATTGCAATCTTCAGTCAAAAAACAGTCAGTTCTAAGGCATCATCTCCATCGTATAAAGAAGGAGAAAACAGAAGAGGTATAAGAATGTATGGCAGAACTCCATCAACTCACACCATTTCGAGGATCACGAAAAAAAGCAAAACGCATCGGGCGCGGACTTGGTTCGGGTCATGGGGCGTATTCAACCCGTGGCGTTAAAGGCCAGAGAGCGCGAAGTGGCGGATCCCATGGCCTGAAAGCACGCGGTATGAAGCAGATTGTTTTGCGCATCCCGAAACTTGGCGGTTTCCGCAGTATTCATGAGAAAAGTAAAGGCGTTAATCTTTCTAGAATCGAAGAGCAATTCACACTTGGAGAAACGGTAAGTCCGCGCACTCTTGTCCGAAAGGGGATAATAAAATCTCCAAAAAGCGGTAAACTTGTGGATGTTAAAATACTTGGAGATGGCACCTTGACAAAGCCACTCACATTCAAAGATTGTTCTGTTTCTGCAACAGCAAAAGAGAAAATTGAAAAAGCAGGCGGAACAGTATGCTGAGGTTTTTTACACAAATTTGGAAACTTCCCGATCTTCGCAATCGAGTATTGTTTGTGCTTGCGATGCTCGTAATATTTCGTTTTGCCGCATCCATTCCATTGCCCGGAGTCGATCTTGAGAGTCTTAAGGCACTCTTCCGAAACAACCAACTTCTCGGGCTTATGAATATTTTCTCAGGCGGCGGGTTGGAAAATTTTTCCATCGTTGCCATGGGTGTTGCGCCATACATCACTGCCTCCATTATCGTGCAGCTTCTCACTATGATTATTCCTGCGCTTGAGAACCTTTCGAAGGAAGGGGAGTATGGCAGGCAGAAAATCAATCAATATACGCGCTATCTTGCCGTTCCTCTGTCGATATTGCAGTCATATGGAATGATTACATTGCTTCAAAATACGCCAACGCGCATTGTGTCGCATATGGATCCATTTAACCTTGCACTCATGATAGTAACGCTTACCGGCGGTACGATTTTTCTCATGTGGATCGGCGAGCTTATTTCTGAAAAGAAGATTGGCAATGGCATTTCACTTCTTATCTTCGCTGGTATCGTCGCTTCTCTGCCAAAAGTTGCGCAATCCATTCAAGTTCTTGATAGTACTCAAATTTTTAACATAGGAGCCTTTGCTATTATTTCAATCATCACCGTCGTGCTTGTTGTTCTTATGACAGAAGCGCAGCGCAATATCCCCGTGTCGTATGCGCGCCAGATGCGCGGTATGCGTTTAGTCGGAGGTATTGATACCTACTTGCCGCTTCGCGTGAATCAGGGTGGAGTTATTCCAATTATCTTCGCCATATCGATGATTTTATTCCCTCCGACAATTGCCCAGTTTTTTGTTCGTGCAAAGACGCAGTGGCTTGTTGATATGGCACAAGCCACACTATCGTTTTTCAATAATACAACCGCATACGGCATCATTTATTTTCTTCTTGTTGTCGGTTTCACCTATTTCTACAGTGCAGTCGTGTTTAAGCCGGATCAAATTGCGGAAAATCTCCAGAAACAAGGAGGATTTGTCCCTGGTATTCGGCCGGGTAAATCAACAGCTGAGTACCTGCAATCGATTGTGAATCGCATTAACCTTCCCGGTTCCACCTTTTTAGCCCTTGTTGCTGTACTGCCGATTGCAATGCAACAGATCACGGGTATACAAACATTGGTCGTTGGCGGAACGAGCCTTCTGATCGTGGTAAGCGTTGTTCTTGAAATCATGAAGCAAGTGCAAGCGCAACTCACCATGCGCGATTACGAAGAGTTTCTCTAATGATCACCATTAAAACACAAGAGGAAATTAGCATCATGCGCGAAGGGGGACATCGACTTGCTACCGTGCTTTCGCATGTCGTTTCTCGCGTACAACCGGGTATTGCGATTAAGGAATTGGATGCATTGGCAGAACAAGAAATTCGCACAAGCGGTGGTGACCCGATTTTTCTGGGATACCGCAGTTCAAAAAGAGGTATTCCGTATCCCGCAACACTCTGTGTATCGATAAATGATGAAGTGGTTCATGGGGTTGGCACTCGAGACATCGTATTAAAAGAAGGGGATATCGTTGGTCTTGATATTGGATTGCGCTATCCGGCAAAAAACGGCCTCTGTGTAGATATGGCCGTGACGGTAGGCGTTGGATCAATAAACAAAGAAGCACAGAGACTGATTGCTACTGCAAAATCCGCACTTGATGCAAGTATCGCATTGGTTCGTCCTGCAGTTCAAACGCGCGAACTTGCTCGAGCCATTCAAGCCATATGCCGGCAAGAAAAGGTTAGCCCCGTTCGTGATCTCACCGGGCATGGCATCGGCCGCTCACTCCATGAAGAGCCGCCTCTATTCTGTTACGATGATCCTCGGTTGCCAAGCGTTGAATTAAAAGAAGGAATGGTCTTGTGCATTGAACCGATGATACTGGCGGGGGATTGGCGCGTCACGACTGATGCTGATGGCTGGACGATTCGATCTGCAGACGGGTCGCTTGCATCTCATTACGAGCATACGATTGCTGTTACGGCAAACGGCCATGAAGTTCTTACTCAACTCGACTAGGTATGCGCTATCTCGGCATTGATTACGGAACCAAAAAAATAGGCCTTGCGATTGGCGATGACGAGACGCGCATTGCAACACCCCTTGAAATAGTTGAAGAAGAAAATCAGCAAGCATTTGCCGCGTATCTTAATACTCTTATTAAGCGCGAAGAAATCGGGACGCTTGTTATTGGCATTCCGGAGTTTTCAAAAGAGCAGTACGGGCAGCATTATGAAAAAGTAAAAGCATTCAGCAATAGTATACAAAAAAATGTCACTATCCCCGTCATTGAAGTTGATGAAAGTTTTACAACAAAACAAGCAGGGCATTTGCTGGGTGCCAAAGCACGCGGGCGTGATGATGCAGTTGCTGCCATGCTCCTGGTACAGCAAGTGCTTGATAGGTTGGCATAGTGCCTATTGTAGTGTATGACTTTTTCTGTTCACGGATTTATTGTTGACAAGGAAGATTGGAGGGAATACGATCGGACATTTACTCTTTATACCAAAGAGTATGGCAAGATAGTTGTTCTGGCGCAGGGAGTACGGAAAATCAACAGCAAACTCTGCGGTAACCTTGAGCCATTGAGTGAAGTGGTATGCATGATTGCGCGGGGGCGATCCATTAACAGGATTGCAAGCGTGGAAATGCGCGATCGCTTTCTTGTCATTAAGGAACAGCTTGAAAAATGCGCTATTGCATTTTTTTTCTTTGATGTTATCAATCAGCTTATCAAAGAGGATATGCGCGATGATGCTTTGTTTAGACTTTTGCAAGATTTTTTTTCATCGCTTCAAGACGCGAAAGCCGGGAAGGCATACACCATCGGCATAGCTGCTCTTGTAAAATTGAGCTGTATTCTTGGCCATCAGCCCTATTCAAAGGGGATCACCCAGAGTCTTATGCGCTCGCAATCTCTCTTGGCGTTTAGTCGCGGAAGGACAAAAGCGGATTACCATAATCTCTCAGCTCGCATGACTGCATTTCTTGAGAATATGTGTGATCGCCCCCTTCGCTCAAAAGATTTTTTTGATTTTTACGCCTCTGGCGCCCTCTCATAAATGAGTTGCTTTTTCCCATAAAAAGAGTAGAATACAAAGGAACAGTCACTTAATTGTAAGAATTTTGGTATGCTTCGGACACATACATGCAATGAGCTTTCAGTACAGGACGAGGGAGTGCGCGCGGTGCTTTGTGGCTGGGTTTCTTCGCGGCGCGATCATGGAGGACTTATTTTTATCGATTTACGCGATCGGTATGGAATTACGCAATGTGTTATTCACCCGGAGCGGCACAGCGCATTTTCACAAGCAGAAAAACTTCGATCTGAATGGGTACTCAAAGTAACGGGAAACGTACATAGGCGTTTGGAAGGAACGGAACGAAAAGATATGCCTACGGGAATGATTGAACTTGTTGTTGAAGGAATAGAAGTACTTAGCGAAGCAAAGACGCTTCCTTTTGAAATTGATCAAGATGGTGTTGGAGAAGACATCCGTCTCCAATACCGCTTTTTGGATTTAAGGCGACCGTCAGCGAGAGATATCATACTAAAGCGCGATACATTCCTTATGCACATCCGCGCCTACATGCATGCTCGCGGATTTGTGGAAGTGCAAACACCCATACTCACAAATTCCTCACCGGAAGGCGCGCGCGATTTCCTTGTTCCTAGCCGTATTCATAAAGGAGAGTTTTATGCGTTGCCGCAGGCACCGCAGCAATTCAAACAACTCTTGATGGTTGCGGGTTTCGATCGCTATTTTCAAATTGCTCCATGCTTTCGCGATGAAGATCCGCGGGCAGACAGGCATCCTGGAGAATTTTACCAACTTGATCTTGAGATGAGTTTTGTTGAACAGGAGGACGTGTTTGCAGTAACCGAGCAGTTGATGATTGAACTTACGCATACCTTTAGCGACAAAAAAGTCACGTCAACCCCGTTTCCTCGTATTGCATGGAGAGAGGCGATGACGACCTATGGTTCGGACAAACCCGATGTGCGCTATGAACTTCCTATACAGAATGTATCAACGCTTGTTGATGGTTGTGGTTTTTCTGTTTTTACTTCTGCGTTACAACGGGGCGGTGTGGTGCATGCCATTCGAGTGCCTGAGGGAAGTATATTAAGCAGAAAAGATATTGATGAACTTACCGAGAGCGCAAAAATCTTTGGCGCGAAGGGACTGGCGTATATCACCATGAAAGACAGCGAGCTGCAATCACCGATCCTCAAGTATCTTGGAGTCGATTGTGCCAAGAATATCTTTGAAACGCTCGGAGCACAGAATGGAGATAGCGTTTTCTTCGGCGCGGATTCCTGGGATATTGTCTGCCGTTCGTTGGGCGCAGTGCGTTCATCAGTGGCAAGAAAAATGAACCTCATTGATCCCAAGAAAGCCGCATGGGCATGGATCGTAGATTTTCCCATGTATGACTGGAATGAGGAAGAAGGTAAAATTGATTTTTCTCATAACCCCTTTTCTATGCCTCAAGGGGGAATGGAAGCATTGAATGCAAAAGACCCCAAAGAAATTCTTGCCTATCAATATGATTTGGTGTGCAACGGATTTGAAATTAGCTCAGGCGCTATTCGTAATCATCGCCCAGATATTATGTATCGAGCGTTTGAAATCGCAGGATACACACAGGAAGATGTCGACACTAAATTCGGCGGCATGATTCGCGCGTTTCAGTATGGTGCGCCGCCCCATGGAGGCATTGCGCCGGGCGTTGACCGGCTTATGATGGTACTGTGGGAATGTCCGAGTATCCGCGATATTTATGCATTTCCAAAAAACGGGCGAGCACAGGATGTACTTATGGGAGCTCCTGCGCAGGTAAGTGAAAAACAACTCAAAGAATTAGGCATTGCTCTTTTGAAGGTAAAAAATCCTTAAATGGAGCACTCTTAATCTTAAATTACACATTCCCATGCCACTTCCAAAAAAACTTCTTTCAAGCTTTGCCGCAAAGAATATCCCCCATGCAATTATCGAACACAAAAAAGTGTTCACAGCATTTGACATAGCGGCTACCACAAAGACACCCCTTCTACGAGTGGCAAAAACACTCCTTGTTAAGGCCGGGAAACTATGTGCTATAGTTGTTGTTTCTGCTGGCCATATGATCGACAGTAAGAAATTAGCAAAGGCGTTGAAAGTGCCGGCCATACAGTTTGTAAAAGAAAAAGACATGCTCAAGCGACTGAAGATGGGCGCAAAGGCGTCACTCGCATCATTTGGAAGTATCTATGCCTTGCCGGTGCTTGTCGATAAAGCCTTTGCAAAACAGAAGAAAGCCCTTTTTTCCGCCGGAAGCTTTACGCACTCCATTCATATGGCGATGAAAGATTTTGTAAAGCATGAAAAACCCCAAATCGCTCTCATAGCCATTATTAAAAAGATTGTAAAAAAGAAGAAAAAATAATGCTTACCGTATCGTTGGAACAATTTGAAGGTCCGCTTGACCTCCTTTTGCAGCTTATTGAGCGGGAGAAACTAGATATTTCATCTGTTTCTCTTTCACTCGTGACCGATCAGTACCTTACGTCATTAAGCGCCATGCAGCCCCATGTGCGCATGGAGGAGTTAGCTGATTTTTTAGTAGTAGCGGCAAAACTATTACTCATCAAATCCCGATCGCTGCTGCCCTCTATTACAGAGGAAGAAGAGCAGGAAATTGGAGAATTTGAAGAACGTCTTCGGTTGTACAAAGAATTTGTAAAAGCAGGAAAGCATATTGAGCAATTATGGAATGCGGGAAGGAATATGTATACGCGTCCGCGTTCATTGGTATCAGAGACGATACGATTTTCTCCCCCAAGCCGCCTTACAGCGGAGCAACTGCGTTCATTGTGTGCTAACACCCTCTCCCGGTATGTAAAAACAATTCTTACTGTTCCGGTCTCAATTGCGTTTGAAAGCCGCATGACTATTGGGGAAAGAATGGATCACATCAGGCAACTTCTTTCTCAGAGAGCAAGTCTTTTGTTCAACCACGTCATTGCGTCGGCAAAGAATAGGGCGGAAATCATTGTAAGTTTCTTAGCTATACTTGAACTCGTGAAACAGAGGTCCATTGTTGCCCATCAAGAGAGCCTATTTTCTGAAATTACTTTTAAGATACATAAACAGCAATGAGACAGAGCCATTTTCGAACATTCCGTGTCCGCCGCGGCCAGACGTTATTGGAGCTTTTAACAGCGCTTTTTGTGTTGAGCCTTGTTCTTGTTGGAGCACTGGCGCTTACCAATTCGAATTTCAGACTTGAGGGTATTGGATCTTCTCGCCTTGTAGCAACAAATCTTGCACGGGAGGGAGTAGAGCTTGCACGCTCGATACGGGATAGCAACTGGTTGAGCAGCCGCGCTTTTGACGATGGCTTGTCAGATACTAATCATTGTGCGGTTTTGAGCGCACAGGCAAACCAACCGTTTGTCGACCATTTTACATTTCTGGAATGCAAGGATGGTTTTGATGCATCTTTCCAATTATACCAGTCTGCCGATGGGCGCTATTCTGCCGATGCGGCGTTCGGAAACCTTTCACAGATATTTCGCAACATTCGACTTGATCCTATCTGTCTCGATGCATCCAATGTCCAATCAATTAAAACCGATACGGCATGTGACCCGGGCACAAAAATAGGTCTTCAAGTAAAAGGTGAAGTCGGGTGGTATTATGCTGGGCAAAAAATGACCGTTGTACTAACAGAACAGATCTATGATTGGCAATAATACTCCATATTTTTTTTGTAGTGGCATGCCTCCCTGCCAGCGGCGCGTATTGGGCGTAAGGCGCGGGTTTACCTTTATGGAAATGATCGTCGTTGTTACGATATTCAGCATCCTTATGATGGCAACCAGCGATATTTTTATGCGAGCACAACGCACCCAACGAAAGACGGCAGCACTCCAGCGATTACAAGATGATACAAGGTTTCTTACGCAAAAAATAACATCTGAACTTCAAGCAGGGTCTATTGATTATGCGAACGCACTTTATACCAATGCGCAAAGCTGTGATGTGGCAGCCCCGTCAGCGATAACGCCGGTAGATGGCAATGCGGTACTCGTTCTGCGCCGTTTTGACGGTTCCCGTTTGTATGTTAAAAAAGACGATACAGCCGGTGTCTGTGTGGACGAAACAAGCACCCCATGTCTTGCGATGAGCGATGACAATGCAACGTGGAGTTCAGCATCAAGCAAGGGCGTGAAGGTCGAATCGCTTACATTTTATATTTCACCGGACAAAGATCCATTCACATTCTGCGATGCATCAGCGACATATTTGAGAGATACTCAACCTCGCGTAACCATTGCCCTGCGAGCATCAGCGACTGTTACAGGCTCAAAAGAACCGGTTGTTCTGTCTGTGCAGACAACGATTTCCAGCCGTGAATATAAACGATAAGGCATACTATGCGATACTTTTCCAAAAATAAATCAACCGCAACCAAAGGAGCCATTCTTATTATGTCGCTTCTTATCGGAAGCGCCATAACTATTGTCGGTGTGGAAATTGCTATGTTTGTGATGAGTTCCATTCGACAGAGCAGAACCATTGATCATTCGATTGTTGCTTACTATGCAGCCGAAACAGGAGCAGAGCATATTATGCATCAGGTACGCAAAGAAGGGTTAACGACATTTGATGATCTGAGGAAAAAAACCGATACATTTGATGAAGCAACATGGAGCGTGCAGGAATACCATGAGCCGGATACGATTGTGGGAGTATTCCGAGATAGTATCAGTGAATTGCAGCGCTCAACGCTTCGGGCAAGCGATGCAGTGCAGGCAAGCTTGTATCGCAATACACAACAGAACGGGTATAGGGCGGTTCAAGGTCTTAAGTCAATGAAGGTTCTTTGGAGTTCCGAATCGTGTCCCTCTCAACGTCCAACGTTTGAAATGACGGCACTGGAGTTTACTGATGGAGGAACGATTTTGTGGGATGATCCGAATACCCAACTGAAAAAAGATATCCAGAGCGCACCCGAGCAGGATGCAGGTGTTAAACAGATATTTTTTAATTTCACGGACGAACAGGGAAATCCCATTAATAAACCAATGATCGTGCGTGTAAAAGTGTTTTATTGTGATGTGGCGGGCCTGAAGCTTACTCTTTATACTGATCTTGATGGGACAGGAAATCAATTGGATATACCAAATTATTTTTATATCAATCCCAAGGGTGTGTATAAAGGAGTTTCGCGCGATGAACTCAAGTCGACGTTTGCAGACCAAGACGCAGCATCGAGCGTGTTTGATTTTGTTCTATTCTCACAGGATCAGATTACTAAATAATTCCAATGAGGAATAGTGGGCAGTATGGAAAAGAGTGAAGCAAAAAAACGCATTGAAAAATTGCGAACAACAATTGAACATCATCGCTATCTTTATCATGTGCTCGATACGCAAGAGATATCGGATAGCGCCCTCGATTCATTGAAGCACGAGCTATTCTTGCTTGAGCAGCGTTTTCCAGATCTCGTTACGCCAACATCCCCGACGCAGCGTGTTGGTGGTAGTGTTCTCGAAGGTTTCCAAAAAGTACAACACCGTTTTCCCATGCTTTCATTGGAGGATATTTTTTCACCCGATGAATTAGATGACTGGCACAATCGTTTGGTGCGCATAACCCATACTGTTGAAAAAGCGCATTATTATGCAGAGATCAAAATGGACGGTTTGGCAGTTTCATTGCGGTACGAAGACGGCATATTGGTGCAAGGAGCAACGCGCGGAGACGGTAAAGTAGGGGAAGATGTGACACAGAATTTAAAAACAATTGAAGCAATTCCACTCAGCTTGCGAAAAAGCTCCGAACAGGAAATCAGTCGCATGTGCCGCACTGTTCATGGCGATTGCCATGAACGCGCATTAAAAAAGCGCCTTACCGATCTGAAGGGCACCATTGAGATTCGCGGTGAAGTTTGCATGTCAAAAAAAACATTTGATGGATTAAATAAAGCGCAAGTACAAGCGAACCGCCCGCTCTTTGCCAACCCACGCAACGCTGCGGCAGGAAGTATACGGCAGCTTGATCCGTCTATTGCAGCTTCTCGGAAACTTGATTTTATAGGATATGCGCTTATGGATGAAGAGCAGTTTGGCATTACGACACACGAGCAGGCGCATGAAGTCATGAAACTCCTGGGAATAAAAGTAAATCATTTCAATGCTTATTGCTCAACACTTGCGGATGTCAAAAAATACCATGATGATATTGAACGGAAACGGGATCACTTGCCGCATTGGACAGATGGCGTGGTTGTGGTGGTGAATGATAACATTCTTGTAGCTAAACTTGGTGTTGCAGGTAAGGCGCCCCGTGGAATGATCGCCTACAAATTCGCCGCTCAGCAAGGCACAACCGTTATTGAGCATGTACATTTTCAGGTAGGGCGTACTGGCGCACTGACGCCCGTTGCAACTCTGCGACCCGTGGCACTTGGCGGAACAACCGTATCGCATGCAACTCTTCATAATGTAGATGAAATTCACCGTCTTGATGTGCGCATTGGCGATACGGTCATCATAGAAAAGGCAGGGGATATTATTCCGAAAGTGGTACGTGTCGTGAAAGAATTGCGTACGGGTAATGAGCAGGTTATTCATATACCCCACACATGTCCGATATGCGATTCACCGGTTGTACGCGATCCGCAAGAAGTTGCGCTGTACTGTTCAAATAAAAAATGTTTTGCTCAAGAAAAAGAACGCATTATTCATTTTGTTTCAAAAAAAGGGTTTGATATCGACGGCCTCGGAGAGAAAATTGTCGAACAGCTTATCAGTGCTGGCTTGGTGCGGAGTGCAAGTGATTTATTTACATTATGTTCCGGTGATTTGGAACCCCTCGAGCATTTTGGGGAAAAATCAGCCCACAATCTTATTGAGTCGATTGAAAAAAGCAAATCCATTGAATTTCCTAAATTTCTGTATGCGCTTGGCATATTCCACGTTGGAGAAGAAACTGCTAGTGACTTAGCAAAGCACTATCGAACAATTGCCGATCTGCAAAAAGCATCACGCGAAGAACTCGAACGCATTGAAAATATCGGAAGTGTTGTTGCACAAAGTATTCATGAATATTTTTCCGATACGCATACCACGCAGCTTATGAAAGAACTAATGGATTGCGGCGTTCGTATTAAGCAGATCCACACTGCACATAGCCAGACAATGAAGGGACTGACATTTGTACTGACCGGAGAACTCGAATCGCTTTCTCGCGACCAAGCAAAAGAAAGCATACGGCAGCGTGGCGGAACAGTAGCATCATCGGTTAGCAACAAAACAGACTATGTTGTTGTCGGTCGCGAGCCCGGCTCAAAATATGATAAAGCAAAAAAACTTGGCATTGCCACGCTGGATGAAAAACAATTCATAACACGCTTAGGGCGCTAATACTATGATCACCTTTAGGTGCTTTATACGTATACTTTTCTTTATTCTGGGGATAGCAGTATGGATGGTAGTGCAAAGGGTTGACGCTGCGATACTAACAAATGATCAACTTATTCCCGATGCATTTGGAGAGATTACCGGTTCTGAATTAGGGATTCTTTCTGATGGCAGTTTTTTATGTTTTAACATCAATAGTAAATGCTATAACAAGGAATCCTTTGTGCAGAAAGGGTTTGAATGGTCAGATACCAAAATCACATTTGGCGTGCCGGGAGATATTCCGATCAGTGGATCAATCATCGTGTATAATACGGGAAAAAAGTCGGTGTGCGTGGGTACGCGCTGCACTATCCAAGATACCATACTGGAACTTGCCCGCTTATCGTATCGCATTAAGCCGTTGATACGAAGCGTGAATCCGCTGATGTGGGTGCGTGACGGCACTATTGCCATTAAGGGCGCTGGATTTGGAGAAGCAACAGGCAGTGTGCTTTTTGATGATCTTAATGCTTCGGTCGCTCAATGGAGTGACAAGGAGTTGAATGTGCGTGCTCCCGCTGATGGCATTGTGAAACGCATTACTATCCAATCTCCAAATGGAACACGTACGGTTTTTGACCTTTTTTCCTATCTTGATCAGATTCAAGCAGGCAGGGCATGGTCTTTGTTGGGGAATGGAGCTGTAACAGTTGCAGTTATTGATGACGGAGTCTATGTCAATCATCCTGCGCTGAAGTCATCGATTTGGAAAAATCCAAAAGAGCAGGCAGGCAATGCCAAAGATGATGACGGTAATGGGTATATCGATGATGTGTACGGCTACAATTTTATAAAAGGGAATGCGAGTGTGGATCCGACCGGAAGTCATGGAACCCGCGTTGCGAGTATTATTCTCTCTACAGCGCAATCTGGCATGGCTGGCACACGTTCATCTGTGCGAATCATGCCGCTGGTTGTTGCAGATGCAAACGGGGTTATACCGACAAAAGAGAGCGTCATTAAGGCGATAAAATACGCAGCAGATAATGGTGCGAATATCATTAATGCAAGCTTTGGGAGCGGGGGGACGATAGGATATGCGAGTGAATACGATGAAGCAATTCAATATGCATTTACCAAGGGAGCGATTGTGGTAGCTGCAGCCGGCAACGACGATCTTTTAAGTAAAGACGGAACAGATCTCAATGTTGTTCCGCAATCACCCGTATGCAACAATAAAAAACGCTTCCTTCTTTTGGGTGTCGCTGCATTGGATAATACTGATTCCCAATCAGAGGGTATGGTTCGAGCGCGGTGGTCAAGCTATGGGAGTAATTGTGTTTCACTTGCGGCGCCGGGTGTGCGCATTCCCGGAGCAGTGCCACCAGAGTATAGTAGTGACCGTAATTCCTATTACGACCAGTCAAGCGGCACGTCATTTGCAACACCGATTGTTGCAGGAGTAGCGGCAATGATGAAGGCAACACATCCAACAATGCCGCATTGGGAAATAATGAGCAGGATTGTCGGTAGTGCCGATTCTCTTGATGTGGCTAATCGCGGCTTCGAACATGCTATTGGTGGAAGAGTGAATGCGTTTAAGTCTCTCGCTGCAGGTGGAATGGAAGCGTCAGTTGGTGATATTGAACCATTTCAAAGTATTCCCGAAGGAACAGTGCGCGTTACCATAAAACAGTATACGTCAAACAATTCACTCCGCCTTGTGAATGAACAAATAGCAATTCCACTAAATCCTTCACATATTACTCCGTTAGCCGCCGACACATTTGAGGTAACCATTCCCTCCGATGCACCCGAAGGGAACTATCGTATTGCCGTTGTGGGTGAGTCTGGCACTGCACTTGCGGCAAGTAGTATGCAGCTCACAATAAATCGCCCGCCTCAACAGAGTGTTCAAGTGCCTCTCATTCCCGTGCAGCAACCTGCTCAACCTCTTTCCCTGCAACCTTCAGTTGAGGCGTTGCCGATTGCTCACGTGTCTGTCGTACAACAACCAAGTAGTATTGATGCCGCATTTTCTCAAAAAATGAAGGGTAAAATTTTGCTGCAAGTCGAAGAACAGGGACAGGCATGGTATGTGAACTCTATTGATGCAAAACGCTACTATCTTAAAGATGGCAGTGCGGCATTTGAGCTTTTGAGGCGATTTGGCACAGGCATCAGCGCTGCAGACCTTGCAAAACTCCCCATAGAGGGATCAAAGAGTATAAAGAAAAATTCTTTACGCGATCGTTTAAAAGGTAAGATTGTCCTTGATGTCCAACATCATGGACAAGCCTGGTATGTGAATCCCAAAGACGGCCTCCGGTATTATTTGAAAAACGGCGATGAAGCATATAGGATTATGAGACAGTTAAGTCTGGGCATTTCTAATGCGAATCTCAATAAAATACCAATAGGGCAGTGAGGTCTTTTCTTTTGCGCAGAACTGCGCTATACTGCCCTCACATATTCTTATTCATACTTTTGTCAGTATGGCGCTTACCCAGCAAGACATTGAGCATATTGCGCGGCTTTCACGCCTTGAGCTTTCCGGCGAGGAGTTGGAAGCGTTTACTCAGCAGCTTTCTTCAATTCTCGAATATGTTGCACAACTCAAAGAAGTTGATACGAAGAGTATCACCTATCACTATCAAGTACCCGGATTAGAAAATATATATGATGATGACAGTGTCCGCCAATGCAGCGAAGAAGAGCGTGCGCTACTCCTTAATGCTATGCCGGCTCATGTTGGTGACTTTCTTAAAGTAAAGGGTGTATTCAGGGATTGAGCATATATGGCACTCAATACATTTACTATTAGAGAAGCGCACGATGCGCTTGTAGCAAAAAAGTGTTCATCCGTTGAGCTTACTCAAGAATGCCTCGACCGTATTACTTCAGTTGACGGTGATATCCAAGCATTTTTGACTGTACTGGGAGAGCGAGCGCTTGTTCAAGCTGCGCATGTTGATAAAAAAATCGCACATGGCGGTGATCTTGGTATTCTTGAAGGAATTCCATGTGCGCTTAAAGATAATATGATGGTGCAAGGAGAGAGGACGACTGCAGGATCAAAAATACTTGATGCGTATCATGCTTCGTACAGTGCAACAGTTGTTGATTTGCTTGAGAAGGAGGGATCCGTGCTGTTGGGCAAAACAAACATGGATGAATACGCCATGGGCTCTTCAACGGAAAATTCCGGATACTGGGTTACGCGGAATCCGTGGGACACAACTCGCGTTCCCGGCGGATCGTCAGGTGGCTCAGCAGCGGCGTTGGCTGCCGATGAATGCATATTTTCTCTGGGGTCGGATACCGGCGGATCCATCCGGCAGCCTGCAAGCCTGTGCGGCGTTACCGGCTTGAAACCGACCTACGGTTCGGTGTCGCGATATGGTCTCATCGCCATGGCGTCATCTCTCGATCAAATTGGGCCGTTTGGAAAAACAGTTGAAGATGCAAGTATTATATTTGATGCAATTAAAGGATCTGATACTCGCGATTCAAGCAGTGCACAGGCGCCCTCGCGCGCAACACGGACTCATTCAGCGCTCCATACATCTATTGAAGGAATGAAGATTGGCGTACCCAAAGAGTATTTCATTGATGGTATAGATGATGCTGTTGCATTGAATGTGGGCAATGCGCTCAAAGACCTTGAACGACTTGGCGCAATACTCGTAGATATTTCATTGCCGCATACACAGTATGCCCTGTCGACATACTACGTTATTATGCCGGCGGAAGTATCTGCAAATCTTGCGCGTTTTGACGGCATTCGCTATGGATATTCTTCTCCGGATGCGCTTACGCTTTCCGATGTGTATACACAATCACGTACGAAGGGTTTGGGCCGCGAAGTACGGCGGCGTATTATGCTTGGTTCCTATGTGCTTGCTTCGGGATACTATGATGCCTACTATAAGCAAGCTCAAAAAGTTCGCGAGCTTGTGCGAAGAGATTTTGACACTGCACTTCTTGATGTTGATTGTATCGTGTGCCCGACATCTCCTATTCCGGCATTTCCCATCGGTGAAAAAGCCTCAGATCCACTCGCGATGTATTTGGCGGATATTTTTACGGTATCGGCAAATATTGCCGGTGTTCCTGCGCTTTCCGTACCATGTGGATTTGCGGCGAAAGACGGTAAAGATCTTCCGGTCGGACTTCAAATACTCGGGAAGCATTTTGATGAGGAAACAATTTTGCGTGTAGGGCACCAGTATCAGCAAGCAACAGATTGGCACTTACGGAAAAGCATGATGTACTAAACTAAATTAACGGAGCACTAGACTATGGAAGAAATCACATCATCTGGCATTTCCCCGACCGTTTTCTGGATTGTTGGCGGCATCGTTGTCTGTATTGTATTGATTATCATTGTTGTTGCTGTAAAAAAAATGTTTCGTCGGACGGAGCTCTATGGAATGAGTAAGGAGGAAATCAAGAAGAAATGGCAGCTGATCGAAGAAATGGCACAGCGCAATGATGAGATGAGTCACAAATTGGCTCTCATGGAAGCAGACAAACTTCTTGATCACGTTCTCAAAGCCCTTGGGTTTGGGGGTACAACGCTTGCGGAGCGGCTTAAACTCGCCGCATATCGGTATCCAAAGATACGCAATGTATGGCCTGCTCATCTTGCCCGGAATCGCATGGTTCATGAAGCGTCCTACCACTTGAGCGGCTCAACAGCGCGTGATGCCATACGTCGTTTTCGTGATGCTCTCCATGAATTTGGAGTGTTGTAATGCGCTTGACACTCGCAGTACTGTTTGTATAATAATGAAGAAGATATTCTATTTCATAACGCAATTCTCTATGTCAGACCAGCAGCCGTATGTTCCCTACGATCCTGATTTCGATCAAAAACGTTCGCAATCACTTACCTTAAGTATTACACCAAAGACACTTTTCTTTGCAGGATTTGCAATCGGTCTTCTTGTTATGGGTGTTCCAATGGCATATGTTGCAGCTCGATCAGGCGTTGGTTTATCTGCTGGCAGTCCGTCTGTTGCTCTTGGCAATGGCGCTGTACAGCCATCTCCTTCGCCATCCGATGCTCCATCTGCACCCCAACCCGCAGGAAAGGTAAAACCGATATCCAAAGACGATTATGTCCGCGGCCCTAAAAATGCAGATGTAACAGTAGTAGAATATTCAGATCTTGAGTGCCCATTCTGTAAGCGGTTTCATCCAACCGTTCAACAGCTTATGAAAGAATATGACGGCAAGGTTGCCTGGGTGTATCGGCACTTTCCATTGAGTTTTCATGCCAATGCTCAAAAGGAAGCTGAAGCGGCAGAATGCGCAGGTGAACTTGGAGGATCCGATAAATATTGGAAATTTATTGATACAATCAATGAGCGTACGACATCGAATGGCACAGGATTTGCGCTTGACCAGCTTACCCCACTGGCAAAAGAATTTGGATTGAACGAAGGAAAGTTCAAACAGTGCCTTGATAGCGGTAAATATGCTCAGAAAATTCAGCAGAGTATTTCCGATGGACAGTCTGCGGGCGTTGACGGCACTCCCGGAACAATTTTGGTTCGTAAAGACGGCAAAACACGATTGGTATCAGGAGCAGTTCCCTTTGAAGAATTGAAGTCGTCACTTGAAGCGCTTCTTAAAGAATAGTATATATAACTACCGATGAATGTTTTTAAATTTCATTTTCGTTCCGCTGATCATGCACAACTTGAGTCTTTTAAGCAAAAAAATCACGAAGGCATTGCGCAAATAGACATCAATGTTTCTAAGTGCATCGTACGCATCATCAGCGATCAGCATACGGCGGACACACTCGTAGCTTTGGCGCACGAATACAGTATAGCACTTATCCCCTATGAAGCTGCTTTGCGGCAATCTGCGGTTATTACTATTAAAGGAATGACCTGTCAGAGCTGCGAAATAACTCTTGAGCGGGAGCTGCAAAAAATAGAGGGAGTGGAACAAGTTGAGGTTGATGCTACGCGCGGTATTGCGCGTATTACCTACTCTCATAAGCCTTCGGAGGAGCTCGTGCGCGAAGCAATTGCATCAAAGGGGTATGAGTTTACATCGATAGGAAAATCAGAACGAGCCGGTACGTTTATACAGCACACACAGCGACCGCCAGTTGTTCGACTGGTAGGTTTTATAGTCCTTGCGATTGCCATCGGTGCTGTTTTGGATAGATTCCAACTTCTTACTCCATCCATTTCAATCGGAAGCGGCCTTAGTTTTGGAGCAGTATTCCTTATTGGGCTTCTTGCAGCAAGCTCATCGTGTATCGCAGTATCTGGAGGGTTGTTGCTTTCGTCAGCTGCAAAATGGAACGAGCGGTATGCCACTATCAATGGGATAGCCCGTATGCAGCCGGTACTTTTTTTTATTGCCGGTAGGCTTTTGGCATACCTTGGTTTTGGCGCGCTTATCGGTGTCGTTGGCAAAGCACTTTCCCCATCACCATTTGTTACAGGTCTTATTACGATTGCCGCAGCGCTATTCATGATCGTTATGGGATTGGATATGCTTGGCATGGCACCGGGATGGTTAAAACGTCTTCTGCCTCGCATGCCAAAACGCATTTCTCATACAATGTTGAAAGCTGAGTCATTTCATTCCCCAGTAACACCATTTTTACTAGGTGCTGCTACATTTTTTCTGCCATGCGGATTTACCCAAAGCTTGCAACTCTATGCACTTTCAACCGGGAGCATTCTTACAAGCGGTCTTCTTCTGTTCGGCTTTGCTTTGGGAACGGCACCGGCATTGTTTGCTCTTGGCTGGGCGTCAACATCACTTAAAGGTAGAGTGGGGACGTTCTTTTTTCAGTTTTCCGGGGTTGTCGTTCTTCTCTTGGGATTTTGGAATATACAAAACGGTTTTACTGCAGCAGGATACCCGTTATCTTTTCCGCGTATAGAATGGAGTGCGCGCGCAGCAGACAGTACTGATCCGAATGTTGTATTTGATGGTACTGCGCAAATTGTACGCATGAGTGCAGGATCGCGAGGATACTCACCGGACCGTTTTACCGTGCGGGCAGGCATTCCTGTAAAATGGATTGTCGATGGCACAAACGCCGAAGGATGTGTATCAGTGTTTCAGGCGCCCCAGCTTGGCATCAAAAAACTTCTTTCTCGCGGTGATAATGTATTTGAATTTACTCCGCGAGAGCCCGGTACGTATGCATTTAGTTGTTCGATGGGCATGTATCGGGGACGTATTACTGTTGTACCCAGTACATAACAACATCATTATATGAAAACTATAACCTTTACTATCGGCGGGATGCATTGCGCATCATGCTCAGTTCGCAATGAAAAAAGCCTCAAGAGTATTGATGGTGTAACAAATGCCGTAGTGAATTTTGCTACACGCAGTGCAAAAGTTGATTATGATGAATCGCGCACATCAGAGCATGAATTTCACTCAGTTATTAAAAAAAACGGATATAGTGTTATTGCAGGCACTGACCATGCTCATATGCATGCCGAATCGAAAAAAGAACATAGTATTACCCGCAATAAGGCATTCATATCCCTTATACTGTCGGTACCCGTGCTTATTTTGGCAATGGCGGGTATTCGCTTGCCATTTGAATTGTTTGGTATAAACGGAAGCACCGCCGTACAGGGGGTCTTGGGGAGTATTATTATTCTCGGATTCGGCTGGGAATTTCATAGCGGTATGGTACGGCAACTGCGAACAGTGAGTGCAAACATGGATACGCTTATTTCACTTGGTACACTTGCCGCATGGGGGTATAGTGCGTGGATGCTTGTTTTGGGTGGTGATGCGTTTTATTTCGAAACAGGATCTATTATAACAGCTCTTATTCTCTTGGGACGGTATTTTGAGGCGCTGAGCCGCGGCAGAGCAAGTGCAGCGATTGAAAAGTTGTTGGAGCTTGGCGCAAAAACAGCGCATCGCAAAAAAGACGGAAAAGAAGAAGATGTTGCTATTTCGGATATAAAAGTAGGAGATATTCTTGTAGTGCGTCCTGGAGAAAAAATCCCTACTGATGGGATTATTGTTGCGGGAGAGACGCATATTGATGAATCAATGCTCACGGGTGAAAGTATGCCCATTGGTAAGGGGATGTCTGACGAAGTGTTTGGAGCGACCATGAATATCGATGGTGCAGTAGAGATGCGCGCAACAAAAGTTGGAAGCGAAACGGTGCTTGCGCAAATTGTGAAAATGGTAACCGAAGCGCAAACAACAAAAGCGCCCATTCAAAAACTTGCCGATACAATCTCAGGTATTTTTGTGCCGATAGTCATTGTGATTGCCCTTGCAACACTTCTGGGGTGGTATTGGACAACCAGTGATGTTTCTCAAAGTTTTCTCGCGGCAATCGCTGTTCTTGTTATTGCATGTCCCTGTGCACTTGGCCTTGCCACTCCAACGGCGCTTATGGTAGGAACAGGAACAGGGGCAAAGAGGGGTATCCTCATCAAAACAGGGGAAGCACTCGAGCGTGCAAAAAAAATTACCATCGTGCTTTTTGATAAAACCGGAACACTTACGCAAGGAAAGCCGAATGTCACAGATACTCATTCAGTCCAACCCAACATTTCACCGGATGAATTATTAAAAATTGCCGGAAGTCTTGAACATTTTTCTGAGCATCCGCTTGCGCGAGCTGTTGTAAAAGAATGCGGGAAACGAAATCTTACCCTGTATGATGTTGTCAAATTCACTGTACTACCTGGCAAGGGCGTGCAGGGCACTATCGAAAGTGATGAGTATTTTGTTGGAAGTGTACGCTTTATAAAAGAGCAAGGCATTTTATACGAGCAGTGGAGGAGCGATATGATCAGCCTTGAGCAGCAGGGAAAAACCATAATCTGTGTTATAAAAAAGAATCTTCTTATTGGGTATATCGGCATTGCCGACACACTAAAAGAAGATGCAAAGGAGGCGGTAGGAAATCTCCAGAGTCATGGCATTACTACTATGCTGGTGACAGGCGATAATGAAGGGACAGCCCAAGCGATTGCCAATGTGTTAGGAATCCAAAAAGTCTACGCCCGGGTACTGCCGGAAGAAAAGCATATGATCGTAGCTGAACTTCAGAAAAAAGGTGAACATGTTGCGTTTGTAGGCGATGGCATTAATGATGCTCCTGCGCTTGTGAAGGCGGATCTTGGCATTGCAATCGGTACCGGGACGGATATTGCGATTGAAGCAGGCAGTATTGTCCTTGTGAAAGGAAGCCCCTCAAAAGTGTTTGAAGCATTATTACTCGCACAACTGACATTCAAGACCATCAAACAGAACTTATTCTGGGCTTTTTTCTATAATATTGCCGCAATTCCTCTGGCAGCATTCGGGCTTCTTAATCCTATTATTGCCGCGGGTGCGATGGCATTCTCAAGTATAAGTGTTATATTGAATAGTCTCCGCATACAAAAGAAAAGCAAACTCCTGGTCTAGAATAGCAGGCATAGCTATGCTATTCTCATACCGTATGCTCATGAGGATTATAAGAAATTTTTTTCTTATTATGGTTACCGGTGCCTTCTTTTTTGGTTCCGGTTTTGTTGTGAGTGAAGTTAAGAATTCATATTCAGATGGCATACATGTACTTGATGCCGTAGAAGCACATCCGGTTACGCTTATTCTTGGCGCAAGTCTCAAAGGTGGCAGGCCAAACACCAGTCTTGAAGACAGGCTTCTTACCGGCATCGATTTGTACCATGCCAAGAAGACCAAGAAACTTCTTGTGAGCGGTGATAACCGCAGTGCGGATTATAACGAGCCGCTTGCAATGAAGCAGTTTTTGTTGGAGAAGGGGATACCGGAAAAAGATATCATTCTTGATTATGCTGGCAGGCGCACATACGATAGCTGCTATCGGGCTAAGGAGATTTTCGATCTGACCTCCCTTATAGTTGTTACACAGGGCTACCATTTGCCGCGAGCGCTGTATCTCTGTAATAAACTTGGAATTGAAGCAGTAGGCGTGAGCGCTGATAAAAGGGAGTATCAAGGAATGATTCAGCGAGAACTTCGGGAGATTGGCGCATCATTACTTGCTTGGTTCAATGTCCGCGGCATAGTCCGCCAACCTGTATTGGGCAAAAAAGAAAAAGTGTTTTAAAGGATTAATTTTGTTATTACTTTTTTTATGTTGTAATAGTGGCATGACAGAGTAGTTTATGAAAAAGGATAGAAGAGTTATTTTCCCAAGGGGGAAACAAGCTAATTTTCTCAAAAATATCGAAACAAAGCTTTCGTTGACACAAGTTGACCTTCCTCAATTACTCAAAGTACACAAAAGAACTTATTCAGATTGGAAAAGGGGAAAATATTCTTTACCACTAAAAATAGTACATCGAGCATGTTTTCTTGGGAAAGTGCCATTTCCAAGACCTGTTGAAATTAAAGAATCTTTTTGGTCTAGTACAAAAGCGGGTAAGATTGGCGGTATTAACAAATATAGAAAATACGGATTCATTTCCAATGAGGCATATCGTAAGAAAAAATGGAAAGAATGGTGGGATAAAATAGGGACATTTCATAGAAATAAAATTTTACTTCCACGAAAAATTTATAAACCAATACAGTCAGAAAATTTGGCAGAGTTTATTGGCATTATGCTTGGTGATGGGGGGATTACTCCTTTTCAAACCACAATTACTTTGGGATATAAGGCTGACAGGAAGTATAGTGAATTTTTACATCATTTTTTATTGAAGCTTTTTCAAATGAAGCCCGCAGTATATTATCGTAAAAAGTCTACTATTACCCTGCAGTTTTCAAGTAAGGAATTTGTTCATTATTGTGTATCATTAGGGCTTTGTATAGGTAATAAGGTAAAGCAAGAGATAGACATGCCTGATTGGGTCAAGAAAAATAAAGATTATTTACTGGCGTGCATTCGCGGACTTATGGATACTGATGGTTGTATTTTTCAGGAATGTCATAAAATAAAGACGAAACGCTATTGTTATCCAAGATTAACATTTGTAAGTTATTCGCAACCACTTCGAGTGTCAGTGCATAAAGCATTGAAAAAACTTGATTTTTTTCCTAATATACGTAATAATCGGGCTGTCACTCTAGAAAGGCGCGATGACATTATTCGCTACTTCACTTTAATAGGTACGCATAATCCTAAACACAAGAAGAGATACGAATCATTTGTTGGTGGGGTGCGTGAGCTGGCTGAAACGAGCAGTCTTGAAAACTGCTAGACCCGCAAGGGTCTCGAGGGTTCGAATCCCTCCCCCACCGAAGAAAATCAAAATCCGAATTCTGGCCGGAAATTGTATCCCGATTGAAAC
>JBBTRI010000024.1 GCA_038065255.1 Patescibacteria group bacterium | reverse complement strand
TTTGGATTATACAAATTTAAGGGCTTCACACGTGAAGAATGGGGTATTGCCGCCTGTCTTCTCATCCTCCTTGCAAGTATTGTATTCCTTCCGTATCCGGAAGAATATTACTTTGCATTTTGCATGGCGAGCGTCACGTCCCTCTATTTGCAACCTATCGAGATGATCACTACAAAATCTCGAGGTGTTGTTGATATAAAACTTCTTGCTATCGGTGTCGTTGGCAATATTGTTTGGTTGTTGTATGCGAATCATATGCAGGACCCAGTACTTATTTCAGTTCTACCTCTATTCCTACTTGGATACACCATAACAACGTTTTGCTATGTATTTTTGCCTAGCAAAAAGCTTTTGGAAGCCCGCACATAAGTGCGGTTTTTTTATTCTCGAAAAATAAAAGACCCCGTTTGGTATTGGGGTCAGTGCAACCCGGGATGTGAATGTGTTTCGAAGGGACAATCGAGAAGATTTCTGAATCCATAGGGAGTAAGATCGATAAGATCATAGGCAACCCATACCCACCCTGCCTGATCTACAGCAAATGTCCTCCACAACCACAGAACCTGCCCCGCCAGAAAGGCACCTCTACTTGATTCATACGGCGAATCAGTTTGGAAAAGTCCTGCTTCATCGGCGCGTACAAATCCAAGTGAACGCAATATGTCGGAAAAATATTCACTATCGTTTAGTAGCATCGCGCAACACCATTGAAAGAAGCATTTTCTCCGGTTTCCTTGAAATGTTTTTCAATCATATCCATTCCAAAACAGAGACGCTTGCGCACATCTTCCATGACACGATCTTCGTATATCAAGTTTCTGCACATATAGTGATAGGCTCCATCATCCCATTCCAGATAATCAAAGCACATGGATGCTACGTCATCAGGAACAACATAGACACGAAAAAGCCGAGAGTCCCGAGGTAGAGCTTCAATCATCTTCATTACATCTTGAACAAGATTTTTTGCAGGTGCGGGCCACTGTGACCAGGGTATGAAGAAATTTCGCTCACCGCCTTTTTTGAGCACTGCCAGAAGTTCGGCGCAAGCGTTAGCATCGCCAAGAAGTTCGGCTATTGCTACATCGCTCATCGCCCATACGCGCGAGGGAGCATCTTTCTTGCCGCCTCTGCCAAAAAGTCCTGGCATAGTACCTGCATTCTCTGCCCGTGATTTACGCATTGCAATCAAAAGAACGTGTGTTCATGCGTTCTAGTATGCCGCTTGTATTGGAAATGTCAACTTGCGCGATCAATCCTTTTTTGATATACTTATCATACGATTTATTCAACATAACAATATATGTATGGCACGATTTGGACCAGGTGGAACTGCGGAAAAAGCGGCACCACCAGCCGTGGAGGCGGCAAAATCTCAAGAAGCAAAAGCAGAAAGCAAGGAAAAATCATTAAGTGATGTTGGACGCGAACGAGCAGAACGCGCGCAGGCAACCGTTTCTAAAGGAGTAGAAGCTGTTAAAGGTGCGGTAG
This sequence comes from Patescibacteria group bacterium, assembly GCA_038065255.1. Classification (NCBI taxonomy): domain Bacteria; species Patescibacteria group bacterium. The sequence goes on along the minus strand of JBBTRI010000024.1, from coordinate 10,073 downwards.
GTAAAGGATTATCATTTCTAAAGGAAAAGGGCATGGCTCTTCTCGCCATAGATGTTGCTGCTGCCCGCGCAGGCAAAGCTACAGGAGAATTTATCAAGAAAGATGCGGCAAAAACGCTTGAACGAGCTCAAGCTGCTGGCCAAAAAGCGGCAGAAGTAGGAAAAGCTGCCGCAGGAGCAGTTAAAGAAGACTGGGATCAAACAAAAGGAGATATCAAGGCTGTAGGGGCTGCTGCGAAAGCCGGCGCGGAAAGTGCAGGGAGATTTGCAGTCGGCGTTGGCAAAGGCGCAGTTGAAGCAGGTAAAACTGCAGTAGAAGTAGGGATCATTGCTGGCGCAGTCGGGGCTGAAGTTGGAAAATTTGCAGCCCGCAAAGCCGGGGAAGGCGTAGAGGCGGCCGCAGGATTTGCCGCAAAAAAAATTGAACAAACAATGGATGGTGCGCAAAAAAGGTATGAGGCCATTTCGGGAGCGCTCTCACGCCTTGAACAGCAAACGCGCACTAACATCGCAGGAGCTCGCGATCGCTTTAATGGTAAAATTAACTCAATGCGTGAACAAGCCCTCAATAGTGCCGTTGATGCTATTAATAAAGGTATTGAAGCACAACAGAATCTGCAAACAGCAATAGATCAGGGACGCAAAGCAGCTGGCGTTAAGATGTTTGAGTTTATTAAAAGACACAATGAACAAAAGCTTGATGCACTTCAGGCAAAGTTTGAGAAGGCACAACGGAAAGTGTCACTAAGTAATAACATGATTGAATTATTGTCTCGATAACCCTATGAATACCATCGAAGAATTGGTTTCGCTTATCAACCAGCATGAAGGGTTCTCTCAAGAAGAAAAAAGCACATGGGTTACCCGCCTTCAACAGGAAGGGTTAACAGATACACTTAAAGAAGAATTAAAACAGCTTCTTCAGCAAAAAGTTGACGCAGAATACAATGAACTCGGTATTGAACTTGATGAAAAAAGCAGTGAATATGCCGAAGCGCATAAGGCGATGGTGGCAGATATTGATGCAGCGGAAACGACGTTCAAAAAAGAGGCGAAAGACCTCAAAACACAGTCTGATGAAATTCAAAAAAGTACTTCAAAAGACATGGATATTGCCATGGCAGATGCAGCGCGACAGTCCATTAGCGGTACGCTCTAGCTTCTCTTACGTAAGTTGCGACCGGGCTTGTTGAATATGTTGTTCGGCATTCTTTTTGTCCGTATCGACTGCACTAGAATGCGCCTCATGCTCAAGCACTTCTTCTCCTTCACGATATTCACTTCCAATTTTTTTTAGCTCGTCATAATAACCAGCCATAAGCTCTTTATAGAATGATGATTCTTCTGTAATTCCGAGTGTTGTAAGGAGTATTCCAACTCGTAGCCGGATATCATTCAATGTGTCTTGAAGTAATTCTTTATTCAATCCTTCTTTTTTCATTCGATCGCTCCATTGTGAAATTTCACTCTGATTGAAGAGTCCGCTTGATTGTAGTTGCGTTGTAAGTGTTTCTATATTCATAAAAATTCTATGCAGCCTGTTGCTGTTCACTGTTTTTCTGTTGCTGAACACGCGCATATCCTTCTTCTCTGCGAGCTCGCGCAATATCTTGGATTCTTTTCCACTTTACTTGATAGTTTTCCATGCTTTCATCATGAAAATGTTCTGAGAGATCCTCACCGCGTGAAAGAGGAACATTCATTGATTCTTCAGTAAAGTAATTCGCGTCGTTTAAAGCTTTTCTGTTTTCCGGTGAATCACCTGCCACCCAAGCCTTTCCTCCTCGATCAACAAACACAATGACACCTCCCTCGGCGTTCATACGCCCCTTGTATGCTTGAAGGTCTTTATCGCTAAAAAATGTTTGCTGTTCATTCTTATAGCCTCCTGCCCGCCGAAATGTTACGGAATCAGAAACGGGTACTCGCATGGTAAAGGGGATTTTTTCTTCGAGAAGAACGCGTTCCAGTTCACTACGTCCGCCCTCTGTCTTTTGCGAAACATCTCCGCTTTTAATCATTGTATTCAATGAAGCAACGAGTTCAATGCCTTTTTGCAGTACTTGCTTTTGCTCTTCAGGACTCTTTGCTTCAAATGACTTTTGCATATCAATAAGCGCTTGTTCTGTTTTTGTTCCTGTTTCTGCCCCTTTTTGCGACCGCGCTTTTACACTCTCTGCTAATGCGGTCATGCGCCCCTTAACATCTTCTACTTTCTTAATCATTGTTTCAAAAAGACCTTTTGCTTTTTCTACAAACGTTGGGGATTTTTCCCTAAAGCGATTTCGTGCAGAGGAATTGCTTTCGGTCATCCGCTGTGTAAGCTTATCTGCAGCACTATGCACTCGATCAAAAGTTACATTTTCTTTAGTTACCAAGGCTTTTTCGACAACCGCCCTACTCTCTGTATCAAGTTTTTGTTGTTGTTGTTCTATTTTCGGTTGCGGCATAGTTCTGTAAGTATATCACATCTTTCATACACGCTGCGTGTTTGGGCGGATGAAAAACAGCAAAAGACTAATAAGAATAAATAAAATGGTAGTAAACAATGCTGATACAACACAGTACTGGCACCATGAATGAAGCACAAATCCCTGAAGATAGACAAGCCATGCTGAAAAAGAAAACGCTCCGGCTATGAGCGCAGCAGTGAGGCGCACAAAGAGTACGTTAGCCGTTTCTCGATACAACAAAAATCCAAAAAAAACAGCTATATAGTACAGTGTACCCAGAGATGCGATAGGAATAGGTCCAATCATTGAATAAGCGCTTGTTGTGACCACATCGCATCCATTGAGAATGGTACAGGGAAGCGGAATGTCGATATAGTGGTGGACGGTCAAATACAGCGCGTCGATAAATCCAAAAAACGCCACAGCACAGCCGGCGACAATAAGACTATGTTCCTTCGCTGAGAGCTTTGTCGATTGTCTGTTTGAATTCATCATACGATCGAGGGCTGTCAATCTTTACGCCATTCAAAAAAAATGTTGGCGTACCTTGAATGCCGGAGCGGTTTCCGCTTTTTTGGTCGGCATCAATTTTACCTTGCACATCGGAGCTGTTCAAATCTTTTTCAAACTGCGCTCGGTCAAGCTTCAGTTGGTCTGCATAGGAAAGAAGTGTGTCTTTGACATTTGCAGCTTCAGGCCATTCGGTTTGATGCTCAAAAAGCAGATCGTGCATTTCATAAAACTTCCCTTGCTTACCGGCAGCTTCAGCTGCTTGGGCAGCCAGCAGAGCGTGTTTATGAATTTGCACCAATGGAAAATTCCGATATACCGTCTGAATACGATTGCCGTATTCGCCATCCAACTGCTTGAGAAGCGGGTAATATGCGCCGCACGCCGGACACTGAAAATCGCTGTATTCCACAAGCGTAATACGTGACATCGGATTGCCACGCACATGATCTTGAGCTGTAATGCTTTCAGATAATGCTGTTGAATTTTTGTCAGAATCAACCTCGCTCTTTTTTTGACTTGCAATAGCAAGACCCGCTACGACTGCAATGGTAACAACAAAAATACCCATCCATATACCGATTGTTACAAGCGAGTTATTTTTTTCTCTTTTTGACATAGAAGCAGCTTTTGTCTACACTAGTTGATCTCATGATCCTATTATATTTTTCGATGCTATGCAAGTATCTGGACGCAAATTTGGCACTATAAGCATGTTTATTGCACTTGTTTTCAATCCCGGGTATGTACTGCATATGCTCCAGCAGCCAGCACATGCACAACACAAACTCGCCGCACCAATCTCTCAGACTGAGAGTTTCCCTATTATTCTCTACCATCATATCCGCCCCATTACATCGGATATGTCCCAACTTGCACAAGGGCTTTCGGTAACACCGGATGCATTTGAAGCTCAGCTTCTTTATCTCAAATCCAGTGGATACCAAAGCATGCGACTTAGCGATTTTGCTACAAACCTTTCTCATGGGAAGATGCCTGACAAGTATTCATTTGCGCTCACATTTGATGACGGCTACCAAGATTTTTATACGTATGCATGGCCCCTTCTCAAACGTTACGGATTTCATGCAACGCTTTTTGTCATTATCAATCGTGTCGGTACTCCTGATTACGTTACGTGGGACCAAATCAAAGAGCTTAATAGAAGCGGACTTGTTGCAATAGAATCGCATACGCTCAACCATCCCATGCTCGGCAAACTCCCTTCCAACAAAGCAAGATATGAAATTGAACAAAGTAAGAGCATATTAGAGCAAAAGCTTGGACACCCGATCTCGATATTCTGCTATCCATATGGAAATTACACACCAGAAATTGCCACTTTGGTGCAACAAGCTGGCTATACTGCGGCTGTCTCTACAAAGGGTGGGGTTCTTCATTCGCGGCATTCATTATTTGAACTTCGTCGAATGAGGCTTTCAACATCGGATACCGGCTCAGTACTCAAGCGAAAAATCAGTTATCTTTTTGGTCAAAAAACCCCTTGACAGTTTATGGGTCTCGTGATAGACTCCCCTAGTACTCTCAAAGGCAGCGCGCCTGAAAAGAGTCATTGTACATTAGGGGGAGATAGAATAGATGTGTGATTCCTTTTTCGCTTTTCCGAGACGGCCTACGTCAAGAATTAAGTCGGGAAAGGTCGGGAGGGTCACGCACTCAATTCTTTTCTCCTACCACGCACGCTCAAGACACTTTGCGAATCGATGCGGACAGGGGGTTCGCAGGGATTACGATCCCAGTCCCGCGGTGGATATCGGCACATCACAAAGTGGAGCGGTAGGAAAGAGAAAGGGGGCTCGAGGTGGGCGTTGTCTGATCGCATGCCGAGGTTAGCGACACCCTAGTTAATCTACTCGAGACATAGTAACCTTGTGGCGGCACGCCTAGCCATAGCTGTATCATCCGGATTGCAACGCTTGCGTCCATAAAAGAGATTAAATCTCAATACAGCGACCATGCATAGGCAAAGCCGCCTTTTTTTATTTTCCTAATTCTTTGAAAGCATGGTTAAAAAGAATACGCATTGTTTGAGCAATGACTTCGCTTTCAATAACAACAAGTGGTAATTTCCCAACGCACGACAAAAAAGCTACTTTATTGTTATATACAAGAATATCTGCTTTAAATCCTGCATCGTCTTTAGGCAAAAAACATCGTTGCGCATCGACAATTTCTCCTTCGGTTTCTCCTGAAATAATTCCCTTACCCGAAATACCGGCTTTCTTCATTCGCCTGCGCTGTTCAATAAGATCTTCGGAGCGTAAAATATTTTTTATACTATCCAAATCTGTGATTTCATAAAACACCTTGGGTTTTGAAGTTATTAAATCTTCAAGAATGGTGAATATTCCCTCCTTCCCCTCATACAATTTCACCACCGGACGATCTCCCGATTGCTTGAGTTTGAGCTCGGGCATAACGCGCTCCAAATCTCTAAGACGCTCTTCCATTTCAAGATCATGCCGCCGTGAATACGCGAGTAATTTCTCCGGATCTTCGGATACGTAGTAACGCTTCTTTCCTTTGATAAGGCTCGACATGAGTCCCCGTGCTGTCAATGAATCAATAACAACATAGGTTGCCTGACGAGATAGCTTTGTCATTTTCGTTAATTCAATAACTGTTGCAGGGCCATGCTCAAGACTTGCCAAATATGTCTTAACCTCGCTACCCACAAACCCAAGCCCTTTCAATATGGCGTATATGTCGTTTTCATTCATAAAAAGTGTTTAAAAATGAATGGTATCCTCTCTGTATACCTAGGGGCATCACGCTATAAGTCTAGCATATAAATGCTTTAAAGCAAGCGGTTTTGAGATGATGCGCCGCGCCCAATGCCAAGATGTTCATAGGCGGCATCGGTTGCAAGCCTACCTCGTGATGTCCGCTGCAGCAATCCCAGCTGCATTAAAAACGGCTCATACACATCTTCGATGGTCTCCATTTCCTCGGAAAGCGATGCCGCAATAGTATTCAACCCTACGGGGCCGCCTCCGAATTTTTCAATAATCGTCACGAGAATCTTTCGGTCAAGCGCATCAAGTCCGCAATGGTCTATGCCGAGCGATTCGAGCGCATGTCTCGAGATGGCTGCATCAATAGTGCCGTTTCCTTTCACTTGCGCATAATCGCGTACGCGCTTGAGAAGGCGATTTGCAACACGGGGAATCCCGCGCGCGCGAGATGCGGTCATGTCTGCGCCTTCATCATCAAGGGCTATGTCTAAAATCTGCGCGGAACGAATGAGTATTTTTTTAATTTCCTGCATCGTATAAAAATTCAGATGGAGCGCATTACCAAACCGGTCACGTAATGGCGCAGACAGCATACTCACGCGCGTGGTTGCTCCCACAAGCGTGAATCGCGGAACATTCAACCGCACAGTGCGCGCCGCAGGGCCTTTACCTAAAATAATATCAAATGCAAAATCTTCCATTGCAGGATACAAGCTCTCGGCAATGGTTTTGGGTAAGCGATGAATTTCGTCAATGAACAAAATATCTCCATCGGACAGATTGGTAAGAATAGCGGCCAAATCACCCGTCCTCTCAAGCGCCGGACCCGATGTCACGCGAATACCAGCTTCCATTTCTTTAGCGATGATGTGCGCCAATGTTGTCTTCCCCAATCCCGGAGGTCCGGAAAGAAGCACATGTTCAAGTGGCTCGCCGCGCTGCTTCGCCGCCTGCAAAAATACACCGAGGCTTTCTTTGATTTGTTCCTGGCCAATGTATTCGTCAAGCGAACAGGGACGAAGCTGCATGTCAAAATGCGCTTCATCAGAACCCTGTTCTTCTGGCAGGGAAAGATTGGGTATTTCGTCGTACATAGAATATAGTTCAACCTAGCACAGGAGCACGCCTCCAGCAATCCCTTGGGAGAGAAAACCTAATCATCGATATGCTGTATGTCAATCCAAATAGCTTTTGGAGGAATAAGCTTTTTCACACGCTCTGCCCATTCAATAACAGTAATACCATCATGCCGTCCAATATATTCATCGGCGGCTATCGCATAAAGCTCGGCAGAGGAAGTGAGTCGGTATGCATCAATATGACAGAGATGTCGTATGCCACCCATCCGAGCTTCCCTGTTTCGCACTGAATAGATTTTCATTATAACAAACGTGGGGCTCGCAACTCGCTCGCGCACGCCAAGCTCTTGTGCAAGGAGTTGTGTAAATGTTGTTTTTCCGGCTCCCAACTCCCCCTGCAAAGCGATAACATCTCCTCCATGAAGATGAATAGCTATCTCGTGAACTATGCGGGCGATTTGCTTAAGCGTGACAGCAGTATGTGTAATCACTTTTTTTCCTGCTCGCAAGATAATGGTTCTCTTGTCCATAGCATTAGCGAATCAGCTCCCATTGGGGCATCGCATCAAGTGTGCTCCATGCCGTGTACTCCTTTTTTCTTGCATGAAAATATCCAGCCATTGCAATCATTGCGGCATTATCCGTACAATACTTTAAGTCAGGGTATGAAAAAGTAGTTTTTGGAAGCGATGAATGTACCGCGTCCTGCATGCGAGAGCGCAAGTGCGCATTTGCCACAACACCACCACCCAACAAAATCGTCTTCGCCGATGTTTTGCGCGCAGCCGCGATTGTTTTGGCAACAAGTACATCAATTACTGCTTGTTGAAACGATGCGGCCACATCAGCGCGCGCCTGTCGATTAAACTTTTTTTCTTTTTTGAGTTTTTCGGTCAAATAAAGTACTGCTGTCTTGAGTCCGCTAAAACTGAATTCATAATTACCATTCTCAATCATGGGACGCGGCAGGGAAAAACGCGAAGGATCGCCCTCAGAAGAAAGTTGGTCAATGGCAGGACCGCCCGGATACTGCAAACCCAGAAGCGAAGCAGCCTTGTCGTAACATTCCCCGGCAGCATCATCTCTCGTTGCTCCAAGTAATGCATACTTCCCATGCCCCTTCATAGAAATAAGCTCGGTATGCCCGCCTGAAACAATAAGAACAACGGCAGGGAATATTTTTTGTGCACGCTTTTGCCATAGTTCCGGTTTTAAAAAATTTGCATACAAGTGTCCCTCGATATGATTAACGCCAACCAGGGGCACGCCCCACAAATACGAAAGGGCTTTCGCAGTATGGACTCCTACAAGAAGGGACGTAATGAGACCGGGGCCTGCCGTCACTGCTATTACATCAGGAATCTTTTTCCCAACAGCTTCCTTGATAACAGGCATTACTGCCGCAATGTGGTTGCGCGCGGCAACTTCCGGAACAACGCCACCATACTGAGCATGAATAGCCACCTGGGAGGCAACTACATTTGAAAGAACCCGAAAGCTGCCCTTTTCAAAACGAATAAGAGAGCCTGCTGTTTCATCCGCAGAGGATTCAATACCAAGAATAGTCAGACGCATAGTATGGCACAGAATACCACATTTTCATCAATATGAAAAGCCTTTTTTCTTATAACCATACGATGTGTAAAGGAAACCATTGACAAAATAGGGTTTTTGTGCTATACTTGCTTTCACGTGAAGATACCTACCGTTCGTCCCCAAGGATCAGTGGCTGCTGGAAATGGAAACTAGAGTGTTGGCGTAAAAACCGATATCTCCGAATTGAAGCTTCCGCCGCAGTCCAGTTTAATTGGTTCACCGACGGTAAGGGTCGTTATCGTTAGTGGCTGGGAGTCTGTGTAATTGCGCTGTCACTGAACAGCAAAAGAGCATAGGCACCCAGCCCAAAAATCTCAAGGGAAAGGAGACATACCATGCGATTATGACGCCGGCAGAGCCGCGCCATCTCCCCCCATCCCCTGGCCCCAAAAGCCGCCAAATACCTGAACCCGACCAAATATCGTAAGTGTTCAGATAGGCAGCTCGCGGGGCTTTTTTTATTCCGAAAAGAAAGGATAAGCAATACACACGTACTTGCACTAATCGTATCAATATGATACGATTAACTTATATAAATGATACGAATATGGAAAAAATAGCAAAAAAATACCAGGAAGTTATCAATATTTTTCTCCGAAATGAGCGGATGAGTTCTTCTGATATCCATAATGAACTTAAAAAAAACGGACATGATATTTCTTTAGTTACTGTCAAAAGAATGGTATCCGAAATGGCAGAGACCGGGCTTCTTAAGGTAACTGGTGCCGGGCGCTCTACGCAGTATGCGATCATGTCTCCTGCTCGCCTTTTTTCCGAGATTGATGCTCGCCAATATATTGCGCTTGACCCTGATAAGCGGTATGGATTGAGCGGCTATAATTTTGATCTCTTCCATTCCATGCCATCTGACATTTTCACGAATGAAGAACTTCAGAGGCTTGAGGCGGTAAGTGCCGAATATGGCAAAGGGATCATTGGACTGCCGCAAACTCTCCAAAAAAAAGAACTCGAGCGACTTATCGTTGAACTCTCGTGGAAATCTTCTAAAATTGAGGGTAATACCTATACGCTCCTTGATACAGAGAAGTTGCTCTTGGAAAATAAAGAAGCGCCAGGTCACAACAAACAAGAGGCTCATATGATCCTTAATCATAAGGATGCCTTTCTTTTTATTTGGAATAATCCCACGCACTTCAAAACATTGACACGAACGAATCTGGAGGAGCTGCACGCACTTCTTGTGAAGGATCTGGATGTCGACGCTGGGGTGCGGACCCATGCAGTTGGTATCACAGGATCACGATACCGTCCACTTGATAATGCTCATCAAATCAACGATGCCATAGAAAGTCTTATAAGGGCAGCATCGTACATGCAAACACCCTATGCCCGAGGCTTGATAGCCCTCCTCGGGATAAGTTATATTCAGCCGTTTCATGATGGCAATAAGCGTACGGGTCGTCTCATGGCAAATGCTTTGCTACTCGCGAATTCATGTACACCGCCTTCCTACAGAAGCGTTGATGAAGATGAATACCGTGAAGCGACACTTGTTTTTTATGAATTAAATTCTATTATGCCGATGAAAAACATATTCATCAGCCAGTACGAATTCGCGGTGCAGAATTATGCAGTAAAAAAGAACCCTTAACGATCTTGATATTCAATATTAAAATTTCATTATTTACTATACTATTGGAACACCCAATTTGTCATTTA
>JBBTRI010000023.1:16872-19308 GCA_038065255.1 Patescibacteria group bacterium | reverse complement strand
ATGCAAAGGCAAAATTCCTTCCGGAAATCGATGCGCTCAACATGCTTAAGAAGGGCATGCGTGTGATGGATCTCACAGCGATATCTTTTTCCATGGAGCATAAGATTCCGGTGATTATTTTTGATGCGTTTAAAAAAGGAAATCTCAAGGGTGTTATTTTAGGCAAAAAGATAGGTTCAATTATCACCAATGGAGGCCATGCACGCTGATACAAAGTATTACATAGCGTGTTCCGCAGTGCCAGCGCTGCGGAGTACGCGTTTTTTTCGGTTGATGTCGCTGTGTTCTGGCGCCGAACAGGTGTGGAATGCTTCAGTAACCACATTATGCCAAGCGGGATGTGAGCGCCAGACGGCTGAAATGATTATTGCGCAAAGAAGCGCTATCGACCCCGACGCATTGGTTGAAAAAATCTTTGCTCTGGGCATCAGTGTTGTGACTTGCGAAGACGAGGCATACCCCCTACTACTCAGACAGATTCCAGCACGACCCTATGTTCTTTATTATCAAGGAAAGCTTCCGCTGCATGGCATGCATTGCATAGGGATTGTCGGAACTCGAAGAACAACAGAGTATGGCGTTCAGGCTACGCAGCATTTGGTGCGAGATCTTACACGGGCAGAGTTTTGTATTGTCAGCGGACTTGCGAGGGGTATCGATAGCCTGGTGCATAAGGGATGCCTGGAAGCAGGCGGAATAACTGTTGCGGTGCTGGGTACGGGTGTCGATACCATGAGCATCTATCCAAGAATGAACCGTTATCTGGCAGGCGAGATTATTGAACGAGGTGGCTGTGTGGTTTCGGAGTACCCACCCGGAACAGCCGTGCAGGCGTATCATTTTCCCGCTAGAAACAGGATTATCTCCGGGATGAGCAAAGGTATTATTGTTGTTGAAGCGCCCCAGAGATCCGGAGCATTGATTACAGCGCGCCACGCACTCGACCAGAATCGTGATATTTTTGCAGTGCCGGGGTCGATCTATAATCCCATGTCTGAGGGGCCGAATGGGTTGATTAAGCAGGGGGCGATTCCAGTGACATCATCATTGGATATATGTGAGCATTATGAAATGAAACAGCAGGGCACCCAGCAGCGCATCATCATGGGCGAGAATGATGCTGAGAGGTTACTGTTAGGAATACTTTCGCATGAACCGCACACCATTGACGAATTGTGTAGAATGTGCCATCTTGACACGAAGAGTGTTGCAAGTACACTACTTATTATGGAAGTGAAACGCATGGTGCGCAATATCGGTGCAATGAGATATGTAAAAATATAACCGTCGTATGTCAAAACTTGTTATAGTAGAATCTCCCACAAAAGCAAAAACAATCAGTAACTATCTCGGTAAAGAGTATATTGTCCAATCATCATTCGGGCATATTCGTGATTTACCAAAAGGGAAATTCGGTGTTGATGTGGAACATGATTTCGAGCCAAACTACGTTATCCCCACTAAGAGCCGTAAGACCGTTACGGCATTAAAAAAAAGTGCAAAGAAAGCAGAGGAAGTGCTGTTCGCAACTGATGAAGATCGAGAAGGAGAGGCAATTTCTTGGCACCTTGCAAAACTGCTTGACGTGCCTGAAGATAAGGCGCAACGGATTGTGTTTCATGAAATTACGCCGGAAGCAATATCGGCAGCATTGGAGCACCCCCGCCATATAAACCAAGCCCTTGTAGATGCACAGCAGGCGCGCCGTATTCTCGATAGGCTTGTGGGCTACGAACTCTCACCATTCCTGTGGAGGAAAATAACCAAGGGGCTTTCTGCAGGGCGCGTGCAGTCGGTTGCTCTGCGTTTGATTGTGGAACGCGAACGCGAGATTGAGGCGTTTAACCCTCGAGAATACTGGACGCTCGAAGCGACATTTTCCCCTTCAGAAGGTGTAACCTTTATTGCCCGCCTGTATAAGCGCGATCAAACCACGCTCGATAAATTCGCCATTGCAAACGCTGAGCAGGCACAGCAAATACTTGATTCACTTGCGTCATCCACATACCGGATATTGGATGTAGTGAAGAAAGAAACAAAACGCAGTGCTCCCGCACCTTTTACCACCTCAACGCTTCAGCAGGAGGCAAATAAGCGCCTGCATTTCAGCACAAAACAAACCATGATGATTGCCCAACAGCTCTATGAGGGGGTTAAGGCAGAGCGAGGAATGGAGGGGCTGATTACGTATATGCGCACAGATTCAGTAAATCTTTCCGAGCGGTTTACATCTGATGCATTTTCGGCGATCAAAAACCTCTTTGGAGATCGGTATGCCGTGGGGCCAGGGACGTACGTTACAAAGTCAAAATTGGCTCAAGAAGCCCATGAAGCAATACGGCCGACATCTCCTAGTCGTACACCGGAATCATTGCAGCATTTTTTGACGGATCAGCAGTACCGCTTGTATGACTTGATTTGGCGGCGCGCTCTTGC
>JBBTRI010000023.1:0-16772 GCA_038065255.1 Patescibacteria group bacterium | reverse complement strand
GAAGCTGGGCTTGTGAAAGCCCTTGAAGAACATGGTATTGGAAGGCCGTCAACGTATGCGCCTACTATCAGCACTATTATCGCACGTAATTATGTGCAACGCGAAGAGGGGCGCCTGAAACCCACCGAGCTTGCATGCATGGTGAACGATTTGCTTGTACAGCACTTCCCTTCAATTGTTGATTATCAGTTTACGGCGCATATGGAGGATTGCTTTGATGAAATCGCAGCGGGAACAAGAGAATGGGTACCTATTTTAAGAGAATTTTATGTGCCTTTTAAGGAGCTTTTAAAACAAAAAGACGCAGAACTCACAAAGGATACTGTTCTTACGGAGACAACAGATGCTGTATGTGAGAAATGCGGCAAGCCCATGCTGGTGCGCATGGGGCGTTATGGGAAATTTATCGCATGTTCAGGATTTCCCGAATGCAAAAACACCAAACAAATCGAAGATGCATCCGAGGGAGGAGATTCTGAACAAGATAAGGAAGAAGCGCCGCAGTGCGAACTCTGCGGAAACGTAATGGTCAAAAAGCGCGGGCGGTTTGGCATGTTCTGGGGTTGCAGTAATTACCCGACGTGTAAAAGTATCAAACCGCTTGCAAAAGATGTATTAGGTCCATGTCCTAAGTGTAGCGCGGGTTCTGTAGTGAAGAAAAGAACCAAGCGCGGCAGAATCTTTTTTGGCTGCAACAAGTATCCTGATTGCGACTATAGCGCATGGACAAAGCCTGGAGATGAAGGCAAGAAGAAGGATGATGAGGATATATGAAACTGATCTCATGGAATGTCAATGGTATTCGAGCAATACAATCCAAGGGGTTTGGCGATGCAATGACAGAAATAAAACCGGATATCCTCTGTCTTCAGGAAACCAAAGCAGAACAGTCGCAAGTTTCTTTGCCTCTGAAGGGGTATCATACGTTTTGGAATTCTGCACAAAAAAAGGGATATTCGGGTACGGCCATTTTCACACGCGAAAAACCTCTCAATGTGTTCTATGGCATTGGGCGAGAAGAGCATGATCAGGAAGGAAGGGTGGTTACTCTGGAATTTAGCGATTTTTTTGTCGTCACTGTGTATGTTCCAAATTCGAAACGTGAATTATTGCGATTGGAGTATCGAATGCAATGGGATAGTGATTTTATGGCATATCTTCTGGCGCTCGATGCTAAAAAACCCGTGATATTCTGTGGTGATCTGAATGTCGCCCACCAGGATATTGATATAGCTCGCCCCAAAGACAATCGGCGTAACCCGGGATTTACCGATGAGGAACGAAACGGATTTACTGCATTACTGAACGCAGGATTTGTCGATACATTTAGATCGCTCCATCCGGAGACCATCAAATATTCTTGGTGGCTGTATATGTTTCAGGCGCGCGCACGAAACGTCGGGTGGCGCATTGATTATGTTTGCACATCCCGTTCACTTGCACCACGCGTACAAGATTCATTTATTCTGAATGAATACTTTGGATCGGACCACTGTCCAGTGGGCGCAATTATTTCGTAGCTGTTTCGAAGCGCTTACTAACCACATCCCAGTCAATCGCATTGAAGAATGCTTCAATGTAGTCAGCGCGCTTGAGGCCGTAATCAAGCATGTAGGCATGCTCGAAGACATCCATCACGAGGAGTGGTACACATCCGGCCAAGTGTCCAACGTCATGCTCATTTATCCAGACGTTAAATAGTTTGTTTGCACCTGCGTCAAAATAGAGGATAACCCAGCCAATGCCGCGTGCTGCTCCCATGGTTCGGAAATCCTTTTCCCACGTTTCTTTATTCCCCCATTCTTCACTGATTTTTTTCAAAAGTTCACACTCACGTATTTGCACCCCGCTGTTTTTCATGTTGTCAAAATACAATTCGTGGAGCCTCATCCCATTGAATTCCCAGCCGAACCGTCTATTAAGCTCGGTATCCACGGGTGTTCCTACCTTTCCCTCTTTTTCTAAGTCAATAAGCAGGTCGTTTAATTTATTAAAATTCGTTACATACCCTTGGTAGAGTGTGAAATGGTTCTTGAGCATCTGATCACTGAATCCCGGGGTGCCCAGGAGGTGAGTATAGTTCTGCACTTCGTACATAGGATTAGATTTTTCCTACTAAATCAAGACCGGGTTTGAGCGTTTCTTTTCCTGGCTGCCAGCTTGCAGGACATACTTCTCCGGCATGAGTGGCAACGTACTGTGCTGCTTTAAGTTTTCGTAAGAGCTCTGCTGCACTTCTGCCGATGCTGTTGTCATTGACTTCATAGGCGCGTAAGACACCATTTGGATCGATGATAAACGTTCCTCGCAACGATACGCCCTGGTGTTCAATGTAGGTGCCAAATGCTTTGGCAAGCGCGCCGGTTGGGTCTGCCGCCATTGGGAATTGAATTTTTTTTATTGAAGGTGAGTTGTCGTGCCATGCTTTGTGGACAAAAACGGTATCTGTGCTGACGCTAACGACTTCTGCGCCAAGCGATTTGATCTCATTATAGTGATCTGCCATTTCCTCGAGCTCTGTGGGGCAGATAAACGTAAAGTCTGCCGGATAAAAGAATAGAATCAGCCATTGTTTTTGGTACTGTTTGAGGGATACTTTGCTGATGGCGTCATTGTGGTAGATTTCAAACTCCGCTGAATCCACCGGCTGGCCGATCGTACTATGTGTGCATTCGTTCATAGAAAAAATTAATTATTATTCTTCATCTTATTCTTATTTCTTATTCTTCAAAGGGTTCAAAGAGATCTTTTGAGACTCCGCAAATAGGACATATCCAATTATTGGGTATGTCTTCGAACGCTGTGCCTGGAGCTATGCCACTGTCAGGATCGCCCTGCTCGGGATCGTAGATGTAGCCACATGGTGTGCAAATGTATTTTTTCATAGAGTATAAAAATTCTACCGTTCTTCGTAAAAGATGTCAACGTTGCCTGGATGTGGAGGGGTTTTCTCTTTTGTGCAGCATGCTACACTAGTGGGTATACCAAAATCATTCTATGATCTACATCGACGATATACTCAATGCAGTAAAAAAGTACAATCCCCAAGCGGATTTTGACCTCATACGCCTTGCATATGAATTTGCAGAAAGCGCGCATCATGGTCAGAAGCGATTGAATGGCGAGGATTATATTTCGCATTGTTTGGGTACGGCAATGATCGTTGCGCATATCAAAATGGATGAAGAGGCGGTCATCGCAAGTCTCCTCCATGATGTTACCGACGAAACAGCCGTTACTATCGAAGATGTTCGGAAAAATTTCGGGGAGGAAGTGGCACATCTTGTTGGGGGCGTAAGCAAGCTTGGCATGGTGAAATATCGCGGAATGGAGCGCTATGTGGAAAATCTGCGCAAGATGTTTGTGAGTATTGCCGATGATATCCGTATTATCATTATAAAATTTGCTGATCGGCTTCATAATCTTCAAACACTTGACGTATTGCCTGTTCAAAAACAATTAAGAATTGCGCGAGAGGTGCTCGAGATTTATGCCCCTATTGCTGACCGCCTCGGTATGGGCGGCATCAAGCAAGATTTGGAAGATGAAGCATTCCGGTATGTTTACCCGGATGATTATAAACAACTTGTCGCGCTCGTACGGCCCAAGCGTGAGCAAAAAGAGCGGTTTTTAGCAAAAATACGGACAACACTTTGGCGGAATTTGGAAGAAGAAGGCATTAAACCATTGGAAATTGAAAGCCGAGTCAAGAGCCTCTATAGCACCTATCTTAAGATGGAAAAGAGAACTAAAATGAGCTTGGATGGCATCTATGACCTTGTTGCAATGCGGGTGATTGTGGATACGATTTCCGACTGCTATGGAGCGCTGGGAGTGATTCATCACCACTGGAAGCCGCTGCCAAATCGTATCAAAGATTACATTGCCCAGCCCAAGCCGAATAACTATCGCTCTCTTCATACCACAGTCTTTTGTGAGCATGGTGAAATCGTGGAATTTCAGATACGAACGCCGGAAATGCATCGTGAGTCCCGTCTTGGAATTGCCGCGCATTGGAACTATAACGAGTCCGGCAAAACATCAAAAAAAATTACCAAAAATCTCGACTGGCTCCAGCAATTACTGAAGCTTGAACAGCAAACAGCTGAAAATTCAAAGGAATACCTGCAATCACTGAAACTGGATATCTTTCAACACCGTATTTTTGTGTTTACGCCAAAAGGAGATGTGATCAATCTGCCGGAAGGATCAACAATGATTGATTTCGCCTACCACATTCATAGTGATATTGGCAGGCGTTGCGTGGGTGCAAAAATCAATGACGCGATTGTTTCGCTTGATACACCTTTGCACAGCGGGGATATGGCTGAAATCATAGCGGATAAACACCGCAAATATCCAAGTAGCGATTGGCTGCGGTTTGTCAAAACACAGGCGGCAAAGACGCATATTCGCGTTCAGCTTCGGGAAGAGCGCAATGCGCTATGAAGCTTGCAAACCGTAGAATATTATTTTTGGGTTTTGTTGTGCTGTTTTGCGGTTCAGCGGTTGGTGTCATTCTCTATACAAATGGGTACCGATACCATCCTAAAAAGAAAAGTATCGAAAAAACCGGCGAGCTAGTTGTAGAGACCATTCCAAATCGAAGCGATATTTACCTCAATGGAGAGAAGGCCTTTTCACATATTTTCGGGTTGCAGGCTGGGCAAGCCCAGACACCGACAACGGTATCCTATCTGCCATCGGGGGATTACCGCCTTGAACTTAAGAAAGAGGGCTATTATCCATGGACTGCAGATATTACCGTATACTCTGGCCGCTCAACCCTTGTCAAAGATAGAGAACTTCTTAAAATGCATGAACCACAACTTTTAGTACAGCAACAGGGAATTGCCGCATTGGAACGTATCGATGCCGCGCGCATCTGCTTTAGTGCCGGAAATGATATTTTTGTATTCAATGAATCAACAAAGCAATCTGAACGGATCTATCACGGCAGCGCGCTTGACCAATCGTTTCTTCTGCCATCTCCGCGTGGAACGAAACTTATTATACGCGATAAGGGTCTGTATCAGATCGTAGATATCGAGAGTGCGGATGTTACTGTTCTTGAGCGCCAATCGCAGTGGAAGGGCATACAATGGCTCAGTGAGCAGCGTCTCCTTGCCACTACCCCCACAAGTGCGCTCGCTATTGCATTGCCATCGCAAAAACAAGAAATCATCTATCGCGGAGCCATTGGTGATAGTGTGCACATAGATGGGGCCGCCATGCTGCTTGTACACAGCAATAATGGTTCTACTCTCCTGCGTGTTTCAGGAGAGCAAGGTATTCAGACAACTGAAATGGCGCATTTCCCCGCTATGTTTAAATCAATTGCCAGTACCTATGATCGCTTGGTAGCCCTGCAAGATAAAAAGAATGATTTGTTTCTCTATGATGCCGCTTCGCCGACTACAGCACTTGTTCAGCTGCCAAAAGGGAGGTTGTATTGGCAATCGCGCAATCGTTTTGCGCTTACTAATGATTTTGAATTGTGGATCTATGAAAAAAGCGGTGACGGCTATCAATCATCGCTTATTACTCGGCAGAGCAATACTATCTCTGACATATTTTTTATCAACGATAGTTCCTATATCTTTTTTGTTTCTGACAAAAAAATTAAAGCCATCGATGTGTCGGTTGCGGGCGCACTTAATAGATATGTTTTTGAAGGGGATGATACTGGTTCGAGTATTCTGTCGAACGATGGTACTCGATTGTACAGTACTACGATGATTAAAGGGGAGCGGGGGCTGTTTGAGGTTGTTGGTCCTTTTCAGCGCTAGCTTTTCTTTTTACGGCATCAAGCCCAAGGATGAGGATAAAGTCGCTCTGGGAAGACCCAATCATTTCCTGTGATGGCGATATATTAAGCGTGGGATTATATGTTCTCAGAAGCTGGTGCAGATGTTGAGGCTTTGCTCCCTTTGACAGGTCAATGAGGATGGTTTTTTCTATACCTCGCGTTGGAGCATTTGCTATTGCATCAATGCTGAATCCCAGAGCTTTGAGTAGCGCAGCATTCTGTGACGCCAATCCTTCTGTTGTTGTGCCATTGCGAAGCGTAATAGTTGCGGATTCGGCATCATCTTGAGGTTCTTGCTGAAGGGGTTCTTGGGTATCTTGCGGCTGAGTATCAGCTGGTATTTCTGCGAGAGGCTGTTCCGATTGGGGTTGTTGTTCGATCGGCTCAGGTTGCTGTGCCGGAAGAGCTTTTTGGTCAAGTTGCTTTTTCTTGGCTAGAAATTGTGATGGCGGATGTTGGGCAGGCGGTAATGGCTCAAGTGCACCAGGCTCAAATACATTCGCTATACGCTGTTTAATAGCCTCATAGGTGCCGTCGCTGGGGCGGAGGACATAGGCCCCTTCTACGATATCGTCATAGACAAGCCCGCTTGCCCCATCGATTGATGTGGATAGTATTTTTTGCTCGTCAATTTGTCGTGCAAATAGGGAGAGACGCATAAGTTCCCACCCTTGAATATTCGTTGCGATGGAATCTTGAAGTTCTCGGATAACAGAAGATATTTTCTGAGGATTGGATAGAAATGAAATGGAGAGGAGTTTATTTTTCAATGCAACAATGACTTTCTGCTGCCGCTTGCTGCGTGCAAAGTCTGAGCCCTCTTGATTGTTGGCACTATGGCGCGAGCGGACAAACTGCAGTGCAGTAGTGCCATCCATCACTTGGGGCCCTTCTTTGAAAGACACAACACGGTATTTATAATTCGGCGCCGGGTAGGAATAGTCGGTGAATGATTTATCAACAGTGATGTCTAAGCCTCCAAGGATATCCACAATTTTTTCAAAGCCTGAAAAATCTATGCGGACGGCATACTGGATTGGTATATTAAAAAGCGTACTGAGTGTGGTACGTGTGAATTCCGCTCCGCCGCCTGCTTGGGCAACCTCGCCAAATGAATTGATTTCATTGATTTTTCGCCACCCATGGGAGGGGATATTGACAACAAGGTCGCGAGGGATGGAAATAAGCGCCAAATCGTGCGTAGAAGGCTTGAGGCTTGCGATAATAATGGTATCGCTCAGGTAGGGGCCGTCATGCAAGGGGCCGCCAATGCCAAGCAGAAGCACATTGATGCGACCATCCTGCTCTCCTGCGAGTGTGCGCTCAGTCCCTGTTGTAAGCGTTTGGACGGGAGCGAAGTTGAGAAATGAGCTCCATGTTTTGGAAAGGGGGGATGTGGCGTTTTGCGACTGCTGATAGGAGAGTACGGTGGTGCCCGTCAGAATAAATGCAATCGAGAACAGTAGCATGAGATACTTGGGGAAAACGAGCTGGTTGACTGTTTCGATGGTGTGGTTTTGCTGTTTGTTATGGATGTCGAGAAGGTCTATTTTGATTTGTTTCATAGAAACGCTACTTCGTTGACAAGAGCTATTTCCCAAGTATACTATGAACAGATTTCTTGTGCAATATGGGCATGTTAGCAAGGTTGGGCGACTAGCTCAGTTGGTTAGAGCGCACCGTTCACATCGGTGAGGTCACAGGTTCGAATCCTGTGTCGCCCATAGAGATTCATTTTAGTAGGCGTATAGCGGGTCCGACACAAATCTGACCAATTCAGAGGCTCAATATGTCTCTTTTGCTGCCATCTAAATGGCTTCAAAAAAGACGTTTAGTTTTATCCTGAAATATAGCTATCACCTCGTTTAAAAGAAAGTTTAAAGAGTATATGAAAAGAGCATTTATCACTGGCATAACCGGACAATCAGGTAGTTATTTAGCGGAAATACTTTTAGAGAAAGGATATGAAGTGCATGGTATGATACGTCGAGCATCTACCTTTAATACTTCTCGAATTGATCATATTTATGCTGATCCACATGATTTTAGCCGACGATTGAAGCTGCATTATGGAGATCTCTCTGATACAAGTGTTATTCGTAAGTTGTTGTATATGGTGGATCCCCAAGAGATATATAATATTGGATCACAGTCGCATGTGCGTGTGAGCTTTGATATTCCTGAATATACGGCATCTGTCACGGGAATAGGGTGTTTACGCATACTCGAAGCCATAAAAGATTATCAAGAAGAAACAGGTAAAAAAATAAAATTTTATCAGGCCTCTTCATCTGAACTTTTTGGAGCGACTCCACCTCCTCAAAATGAACAAACACCTTTTTATCCGCGTAGCCCCTATGCCAACGCAAAGCTTTTCGCTTTTTGGACTACTGTCAATTATCGCGAGGCGTATCAAATTTATGCGGTAAATGGAATTCTTTTTAATCATGAGAGCGAACGTCGCGGTGAAACATTTGTGACACGAAAGATCACTCGGGGCATCGCTCGTATTCTCGCAGGCCTCGATAAAAAAATTTATTTAGGCAATTTGGATGCGCGTCGCGATTGGGGACATGCACGTGACTATATGGAGGCGGCATGGATGATGCTTCAGCAGGATACTCCGGATGACTATGTCATTGGAACAGGAGTATCACACTCCGTACGAGATTTTGTTAAAATTGCTTTTTCAATCGCCGGGATTGATGACTGGGAGAATTATGTTGTGATTGATGAACGTTACTATCGTCCTACAGAAGTTGATCATTTGCAGGCAGATTGGAGCAAGGCAAAGGAGAA
The DNA here is from genome assembly GCA_038065255.1 of Patescibacteria group bacterium. Taxonomy (NCBI): domain Bacteria; species Patescibacteria group bacterium. The sequence goes on along the minus strand of JBBTRI010000023.1, from coordinate 8,164 downwards.
GCTTGGTTGGGCGCCAAAAGTAGATTTTCATGAACTTGTTCGTGATATGGTTGAGGCCGATATTAAAAAGCAGCGAGAAAATACCCTACTGCCGTCAGCTACTCATTCGATCCCCTTATTTCAAATAAATAATAAGAATATATGATAGGTAAAAAAATACTTTTAACGGGTGGTGCGGGTTTTCTTGGTAAGTATGTCTATCAAGCACTCCTGCAAAGAGGCGTTCTTGATAGTGATATTATCATTCCTCGTTCTGTGAGCCACGATTTGCGAAAAAAAGAAGTATGTGACGAGGTAGTTAAGGATGCAGATATTGTCATTCATTTGGCTGCAAAAGTAGGGGGTATTGGGTATAATAACAAAAATCCTGGAGATCTTTTTTACGACAATCTTATTATGGGAGTTAATCTTATGGAGTCGGCTCGACAGGCAAACGTGGAGAAGTTTGTCGCCTGTGGGACGATTTGTGCTTATCCGAAATTTACTCCAACACCATTTCGAGAGGAAGATCTTTGGAATGGGTATCCCGAGGAGACCAACGCTCCCTATGGCTTGGCAAAAAAAATGCTTCTTGTGCAATCACAAGCATATCGAAAACAGTTTGGATTTAATGCAATTTATCTCCTTCCTGTGAACTTGTATGGTCCTGGGGATAATTTTAATCCCGACTCCTCACATGTTATTCCAGCGTTAATTAAAAAAGTTCGAGATGCAATGGTATCTGATCAAGATACTATCGAAGTCTGGGGTACCGGAGAGGCTACGCGCGAATTTCTCTATGTAGAGGACGCAGCGGAAGGCATTATTCTTGCTGCCGAGCGTTATAATGATGAACAACCGGTCAATATTGGTGCAGGCAAGGAAATATCTATTCGAGATCTCATTCAGCTGATTTGCTCGCATATGGGCTTTGAAGGAGAAATTCTTTGGAACACAGCACAACCAGATGGTCAGCCACGGAGGAGTCTCGAGACATCACGAGCCCGACAGTTTGGCTTTCAGGCGACAACGGAATTTGAAATAGGCTTACATAAGACCATTGACTGGTATATAGAATCTGTCGCTGCGCTATCAAAAAAATCATCTGAGACCCCATCCCATGAATGAGAGAATGATTCACGAACGTACGGCTCGTATATGTGTTGTTGGGCTAGGATACATTGGGTTGCCGACAGCATGTTTTTTTGCGAAAGCAGGTTTTCGAGTTTACGGATGCGATATAATCGAAGAGAAAGTTGCACTTCTTCAAAATGGACAACTTCCTTTTTGTGAACCCGGACTTGAAGAATTGCTGGCAGAGGGCTTGCAACGCATATCTTTTTCGCGCGAAATACAGGTCGCTGACATATATATAATATGTGTCCCTACACCATTGACGATTGAGAAGAAATCAGATCTTTCATATCTCGTGGCAGCGGTTCAGAATATTCAAACAGTCATAAAAAAAGATGATCTCATTGTTGTCGAGTCAACAATACCACCACGCACTATTGAAGATATTGTTAAACCTTTATTCCATGAGGAGGTATTTCTCGCCCATGCGCCGGAACGCGCAATTCCCGGCAATACCATCATTGAAATAGTCCATAATACCCGTATTGTCGGTGGGGTGGATGGTGAGTCAAGGCATCTTGCTAGGATTCTTTATGAGACATTTGTTAAGAGTGAGGTATATGAGACAGAGGTACGAGTAGCTGAGATCGTAAAAATCATCGAAAATACTTATCGCGATGTCAATATAGGGTTTGCGAATGAAATAGCAAAAATATGCGAGCGAATGGAGTTGAATGTGTGGGATGTTATTCGGCTCGCTAACTTCCATCCGCGGGTTAGTATCCATTTACCGGGTCCAGGCGTGGGAGGACATTGCATACCAATAGATCCTTATTTTTTGCTCAATGATACGCTTCCAGATGGAATGATCGCGGCAGCGAGACTCATTAATAATTCAATGCCTCAGCACGTTGTCTTTACTCTCGAGAACCTTTTAAGGGGGATTGAAAACCCTCTGGTATCGGTATTAGGAATTGCATACAAAAAAAACGTGAGTGATGATCGTGAGAGCCCATCCCTTCAAATTATTGAGCTTTTAAAATTAAGATCAATACGCATGGAGATCTTTGATCCGCTGTGTCAGACAACTCAGCGTTATTCTCTTTCGAATTCATTCAAAGAGGCAACGGAAGGATCTGATTGCATCCTTCTTCTGACCGACCATGATCTTTTTCGAGAGATTGATCCAAGTCAGATAGGTGTTATGCGTACGAAATTGCTCTATGATACCCGGAATGTTTTAAACCATGATCAATGGCGGGCACATGGTTTTCAAATAAATGTTCTTGGTAGTGCCTAAAAAAACAGAAGTTATTTTCGAGGTCACCTTAAGTTCGGATTTGTCCCATCCACCCAGAATCCATCGGCAAAATACTGTCTGAAGCCCAAAAGTAGAGATTGTGTCTGATGGGATATACTGTCTCAAATACCCTTACGTTTTTAAAGTAGGGGGTGAGAAAACGAAATAAATCCTCTTTTGATTTGAATTCGTACTCATGAAGTGAGTGGCTTTTTCCTTCCGTCTTCTCAACAATTGTATAGCCACTGAGACACCCACCATCTTTCAGTCTAGGCTTTATTTCTTTTAAAAGCTCATCAATTTCGGTTTCAGTAAAGTGTTCGATTGCGCCATCCCATATGATCGTATCAAAGACCCCTTGCGGCATAGCATGGCGAATATCTATGGTGAGGAATTGAATATTGGGTGCACTATTGTACTTCTGGGCAAAGCGTATGACATCCTTTTCAAAATCTACTGCCACGATACTTTTTGCTCGAATAGAGTAAAAATTCCGAGCATTAAAGCCATCACCGCAACAAAGTTCTAAAATTTCCCCTTGATCTTTGCAGGCAAGGAGCCCGAAAATACCTCGTTCAAGCCAAAATGGGTAACGGTGCTTTCGCCAGAGATAGAAAAGGTCAATAAAATGATCGAAGTATTCCGGTTGGTTAAAAACACTGTATTCAAAGTAAAATTGCAACCTATGAGTTGCTGCAGTCACTGTTCTCATGAGATGGTTGAGTGAGCAAAGCGTTTTAAGAATACTTTTTTTACCTATCGCTTTTAATAATTTTGGCATGAATCTGACGAGATGTTGTTTCATATAGGAGATTTTGTGAAAATGGATATGAGATCACCCGGGAGGTGTACAAACGAACCACTCTGCTCGAGAAGTGTTAGGTTATTTTTTTCAATGAAATATTTAAACAGCGCACCATCAACATAGGAGCGGAAGGCTGACTTTCGAAGCCACTCTTCATCATATGTCGTATAGGTGCCGGAGTGATGGATAAGTGCGTAGCCTCCAGGCTTTAGAATTCTTTGGAATTCTCGTATGTAGTTTTCCGTGTCAGACGTATTGATGTGAACGAATACATCATAGGACCAGATGGCATTAATTGAGTTATCTGGAATGAAATCCATACATATCTCATCAATGAGATGATAGTCGAGTGTTGTTGCGTCACGAAACCGTTCTCTACATATCTCAAGCACTTTTTCAGATATATCGACAATAATAAGGCGTTGTGAGAGGGGAAGGAGTTCTTGTGTCCATCGGCCACCACCAGGACCAATCTCAAGAACGGTTGATCCAGGAGCTATGTATTTACGCAATACATTATTCAGAAGCTTATTTTTCCACTGTAGTGGATCGAGGTTACTATACTTCTTGGCGTCATACGTCCACTCTTCCCCGCGGTCACCCCAGTCGTATGAGTTCCATATCTGTTTATTCATCTCAAGTGTATGGGTCGACGAAGAGAGTGAATGCTCTCCCGTGATATGTCGTGACTGCTCAATTCGTGACAACCGTTTCTCTAGTGATGTTAAAGGGTATCGGAGCAAAAACTGGCGACATATATAGAGGAGTGTCCATGGTAATCCTCGAGTACGTACCCAGGTACTTATTTTGTATAGCATACACCAAAAAATATTAAGATTTCATTATATATTAATGGATTACCACAGGAAGTGCAAGGAAGCAAATATTTGTGCAAATATTGTGCAAATACTTGACAGATATGCATGAATTGTTAGATTTAGCAGTAAGGAACTCTCAATTATCTACATGCTTCATGATGCAAACTACTGTTATCAAACCAAAGAAAACCTTGACTATTGATACAAAGGAGCTTTGGCGCTATCGCGAGCTCTTTTATTATTTCGGCCTTAGGGATATCATGGTTCGTTATAAACAAACAGCACTTGGCATCGCATGGGCCGTGCTCCAGCCACTCATCATGATGGCAATTCTCAATGTTCTTTTCAGTAAAGTCATCGATGTTGATACGGGGGGCATTCCCTATCCGGTCTTTTCCTTTATCGGACTCCTTTTCTGGTATTACTTTGCAAACTCACTAGGGAGCGCTGCGAACAGTCTTATCGCAGACCAGTCGATTATCAAAAAGGTCTATTTTCCTAAGATCATCCTCCCCCTTGCCTCGACGTTCGTGCACCTCATCGACTTTGGATGCGCATTTATTATTCTGCTTTGTTTAATGCTGTACTATCATATGGTTCCTGGGATTTGGGGGATAGTGCTCCTCATTCCATGCCTTCTTATAACGTTCCTTACTTTCTCAGGTATTGGGCTTATGTTGGCTGCGATAAATGTTAAGTACCGTGACGTGCGCTATGCACTTCCTTTTGGCGTTCAACTCCTCTTTTTTGTAACGCCAATCATGTATCCACTCACTTTTTTGGGATCAAATAACGCTCTATGGTACCTAAATCCCATCGGTAGCAGTATCGAAATTATGCGAGTAGCTTTGACTGGTGCTGGAGATATACAGTGGTACTTATTGAGTAGCGCAGGTATCGTTAGTGTACTCCTATTTCTCTGCGGACTCTTCATTTTTAACAGAACAGAGAAATATTTTGCGGATATTTTATAGACTACTATGAATGCCATTGAAATACGTGATTTAGGAAAACAGTACATAGTACACTCTCGCAACCAGCAGTCATATCATTCATTGCGCGATGATATTATTAGATTTATGAAGGGGCCTTTCACATGGTTATCCGGATCACAGTCGACTGCTATACCTTTTTGGGCGTTGCGTGACATTACCCTTGATGTAGCGAGGGGCGAAGTTCTTGGTATTATTGGTGCTAATGGGGCTGGTAAATCAACACTTCTCAAAATCCTCTCTCGAATTACCTATCCGACCCAGGGAAGTGTCACTATGTGTGGGAATGTGGGAAGTCTCCTTGAGGTGGGAACAGGCTTTCATCCTGAGCTCTCAGGAAGGGAGAATATATATCTCAATGGCAGTATCCTTGGAATGCCAAAAAGCGAGATAGATAGAAAATTTGACGAGATTGTAGATTTTTCTGGCATAGAGCAGTTCCTCGATACCCCAGTTAAATATTATTCCAGTGGCATGTCTGTGCGTCTTGCATTCTCCGTAGCAGCACACCTTGAGCCAGATATTCTTATTGTTGATGAGGTCCTTGCAGTAGGGGATGCAGACTTTCAAAAAAAGTCACTTGGGAAGATGGAGCAAATCACCAAAGGTGAGGGGCGAACTATCTTATTCGTAAGCCATAATATGGCAGCGATCAACAGTCTCTGTAAAAAAGTCGTACTTCTCAGTCATGGAATGATTACAAAGATTGGGAGCACACAGGACGTAATCGACTATTACCTGAACGATGCGTCTCATCTAAGTTGTGATCCGTTATCGGAGAGAACAGATAGGGAGGGTACCGGAAAGATACGATTTACATCAATTGAAATACTAGGGCCAAATGGAGACGCTCGAGTTGAAACGGGAAAACCCTTTCGTGTCAGACTTCATTTTGATACTTATCAGCAGGGCGAGAAGCTCTCTAATGTTGCTTTCGCATTTTCGATCAACGATGTTTCAGGTAATATTCTCACGTTTTGGACAGAGACGTCTTGTTCAAACTATTTAGTTACTCAAGGTATGAATTCCGTTGAGTGTGAGATTGAAGTATGCCCGTTGGTTCACGGAGAGTATCATGTGAATGTCTATGCAGCCGCTCATGGAGTGATTGCAGATTACGTCCTAAATGCGGAACGATTTTCCATTGATGACTCAGATTATTTTATAAATGGAAGACGGGATCATGAGAGTCATCCACGATATGTGGCTAAACATGTGTGGAGGGCGTAGTAATATGAAAGCAATGTCGTTAAAATTCAAAAGATATTTTAAATTGAGCAACTATCTCAATGCCGCGCTGAATTTTTTTAGGATTGTCATGTCATGGTCATTTTTTTTCCTGCGTAAGCCAACAGGATTGAAATACTTTGCGCCTTGGTTCTTTTCGCTTCACCCACATCAAAGTGCCCTGAGAGACGAGCAACCATGGATAGAATATGAAGTTTGTGAATTTTTAGAATCATTTCTAAAAAATGACATGACTGTATTTGAATGGGGATGTGGGGGGTCGACACTCTTCATAGCCCAAAGAGTGAAAAAAATCATTTCTGTGGAGCATGATGGGCGGTGGTATGAACGAGTTCGCCAGGACTTAACTACAAAAAAAATAGATAATTGTAATCTTATACTTCATCAGCAGGAAGAGAATGAGAGGGGAGTGAGTGATGCACGACAGTATAAATCATCGGCACACGAGTACACAGGGATGAATTTCAAAAAATATTGCAGGACAATCGAAATGTATCCTGATAATTTTTTTGACCTGGTATTCATTGATGGCAGAGCTCGGAACGCCTGTGTATGTCTAGCGCTAAAAAAGATTAAAACCGAAGGTCTTCTTATTCTTGACGATTCTGAACGGAGCGACTATCAGAAAACGCTTGATGAAGTTTCAGTAAGCGGATATTTACGAAAAGATTTTTTTGGTCCCGTACCCTATATTACGATGTTTGCACAAACGACGATATTTCAAAAGGTGTCATAGTCATATATGAATGCCGCTAAAAAAACAGTAACTTTCGGTTGGCGTAATGTAATAAAACCTCTTTTGGGAAGGATAAATTTTTTATATCTCAAACTCTATATTCTAAGGGGATATTCAGGTGAAAGGAGAATTGATTATCAAAGACGCTTTGTGGAATTCGATATCGCGCCTGGAGAAAAAGTTCTTGACGTTGGAAGTGGGGGAGAGCCATTCATATATGCAACGCATTTGTGCGATCCAAATCCAGGGAAAACTCAGCATCGCTATAATGACCTTAAAACGGATAACAAGCTTTTTGCACAGGCAAGCGCAGAAAATCTTCCCTATGGCACAAAGGAATTTGATTTTGTTTACAGTGCGCATGTTCTTGAACATGTGGATGATCCGGCAAAGGCATGTGATGAGATTATGCGTGTAGGGAAACGAGGATATATCGAGACCCCAACCCGTATGTCAGATATTATGAGTAACTTTACGCGCCTCCCCAACTTCCATAAGTGGCATGTGACCCGTATTGGAAATACGCTTGTTTTCAATGAGTATCAAGATTATGAACAACGAGATATGGGTACTGATGAATTTTATCACATGGTCCATGCGATCTACCCAAATGCAATACAGAGAATGTTTAAGGTAAATAATGACCTTTTTACGAATATGTTTCTTTGGTCGGGTGGATTTAATTATTTTGTTTTCAACAAGAAGGGTGAGTTAATCTCATCTTTTGTCTATACTGATACAAATACATAGTATGATATGCCTAAATCGTAGAACTAATATTTTTTCATTATATGCTTGCTAGAATTCGTGCTAAAGCTCGAGGTATTTCTCATGGCCCACTTCTATACTACGCCTTAAACATGGGGCTTATTCACGATCAACGAGAAGGAGTTAGTCTTGGAGGGGGTGGTGTTAGGATACGTGGTTATTGGGATATTGATATCTGTCATTCATCAGATCTTGTTATGGATCTTTCAAAGAAACCAATGCCCTTTCGCGAGCAATCAATGAAGTATGCAGTATGTATTAGTGTGATAAGCTACTTCCCTTATGATAAAGCCTCTTTTTTGATAAAAGAAATATTTAGAGTTCTTAAAAAGGGAGGAATCGTTCGTTTTGGCGCTCCAGACTTACACCTTCTCGCAAAAAAATATGTCGAGGGTGATCGCGAATTTTTTTTCCAAAAACTTCCAAATGGTCACGATCGATTTG
>JBBTRI010000022.1 GCA_038065255.1 Patescibacteria group bacterium | reverse complement strand
GTAAATTCGTTCTTTATAAATTCTGAAAATCTATCAAATACGTTATCGGCAGAAATCTCACTGATCTCGTATTTAAGCAGCGCTTCATCAATATGCGTTTTTAATTCTCCGTCAGAGGCTTTCTTGGCAGCTAATGCAACTAGAATATCAATAAGATCATTTTTACATTGCTGATCACTTTCCGACAGATCAAGCTCATAAAGAACTGGTGCGATAACATCTTGCAGTTGTCTGTGCAGCCCAAACAAGGAGTGTATGAATTTTTCCTGCTCGTCTTTCTGTGGACCCTCCAATTCTGGGTGGCCTATTTTACCAAGATAATCTTGAAAGCATACAAGATAACCGCGCCATAATTCAGCGCCTGCCCGCTCCGCATTCTCTTGAGTCATGCCAATTTTTGTCATGAGAAGTTTTGAAAGATTATCTGCACTTTCCTGCCTCAGAAGAATCGCATTTAGAATGTCGTGCACATTGCCACTCTTATCTGAAGGAAGAATGCCGCTCGCAAAAAGTCCATCTAAAAAAGCTGTATGCTCTTCAAGATATATTCTATCCTGTATGAGTTGTGGTAATTCTCGTATGAATTGGTATTCCATATACTAAAAATTGAGATGCGCCAACTTTCCTCTGCGGTATTTATCAAGCTTAGCCGTAAAATCAACTGCTGGCTGGGTTGGATCAATAACTCTTGGTGTTCTCATCCACTGCAGTGTCTCCGTAGCAACTTTCTCACTTGATTCTGAGAGGTTTGCGAGTTGTTGCTCGGAAAGCGTCGCAAAGTATCTAAATAATTTTTCCTTTTCCGCATCTGCAACGCCAGTCAAATCCATCTTCGAAAGATCACTCATTTTGAGATGTCCAGTACTTATGAGAGTTTTGATAGTATTCGTATCTGGCAGTGTTTTCATACCACCTGCATCTGTCATAACCAATGATTTTTGCATTTTTGCAAGTTTGGCTATAAGTAAATGCTTTGATTTTTCATCGGGCGCATTCGCTATATCAAGTTTAAAGCTTGTCTGTATTGTGCTCGTTACATTATTTTCATTTGCTTCATGTGCTTTAGTCAAGAATTGTTCTCTTTGTTTTACATTAAGAATATCTTTCAAAGCTGTGTTAAAATCAGCATTACCATCCATTAAATCGCTTTGCTCTTTTGTCAAGGTCGCAGGATCATATTTTCCTGCTTTATAATCATTTAACATTTGTTCAAAATTTTCTTTCTCCATTATATTCATCATGGCATTGGGAGCTGCCCCCGGTCGAGTATCTGGAACTTGTTTATTGTATGCAACTTCGAAATGAAGTTTTGAATTTGTTTTCTGGAGATTTTCTCGGAACGCCTTCCGCTGATCCAACATACCTTGGGTCTTCATCAATTCATCCACGCCTTTTACTTTAGAAAGATCCCCCTCACGAAGTTCACCGCGTTCGGCCATAGTCTGCATGAGTTTCAGTTTCTCCATATCAGAAACGGAGGTATCATCAAGAGCGTCTCGCGTCTCCTGTGCCGTTCTCTTGCCACGGACTTTTGCTGCATCGAGCTTGCCCAACTTCTCCATTTCGACAAACTTTTCATCAGCTTTTTGCTTCTTTTCCGGATCCGTCGACTTCAAATCACTGAGTGTCGTCTCAAGATACATTCTCGGATTCTCTTTCATTAATTCATCATTAAATGCTTGCAATCCCTTCGGATCATCCTTGCGATATTCCAAAACCTTATTAACCATTTCTTGATGGTTAACATTTGTTGCATCAAGTTCTTTGTTTTTCAGCATCATCTCGACAAGAGTGGCAAGATCCTGTCCGTTTTGCGGCTTTGTCTTACGCGCATCTGCTATTGCCTCGTTAAGCGCCACATCCAAGCGACCAGCCTCTGGTAGATCACCGCGTTCGATTGCCCGATCACGTTGTTCCTTTATCGCTTGAGGATCTTTATGGCGAGCCTTCAAAATCTCCTCATTCAAACGAGTAACCTCCTTGTCAAGAATATCTGCTTTCCTGTTGCCCATGATACCCCCACTCGCTCTCGCAGCAGCACTATCTCTTTGCGCTTTATCTCTTTCTGCTTCAAGCGATTTGACATGGGGAATGCCCGCTGTCCTATTCGCACGGGCCTCACGCTCTGAGGTAGTAAGTTCATTAAACTTACCTGCTTTTTTGGAAATACTTGTTTCTTCCTCTTTCTTTTTTGCTTCATAATCGGCATGCTTAGCCCCTGCGCGCGTCTCGATGGGTTGCATGCCCGCTTTCTTCCTTGCAAAATTAATTACTTTACTTAAGCCAAGATTTTGTTTTGACTGGAGAGCTTCGCTTGTTCGGCCCATCTGTTCTTTGACGCCTTGTTTTGCCATTGCCCACGGGGTGAACTTCATCTTGTCGCCTTTGATCACGCCCATGGCAAAGCCGCTCACAGCGTTGCCGGCTTTGTTGCTCGTCTGGCCGGCGACAACAAGCGTGCCGATCAGAAGTCCCATACCAATCAACGTACTCATGATTCCGCCGGTACCCATCGAGCTCGTCTCTGAACAATTTGCATCCACACCGGTTTGTATCGTTACTCCTGCCAGTTGCGTTTTAAATGTTGGTCCAAGCGCTCCAACCATGCTTGATTTCCGAATATCTCCGCCCGTTGCCGATGTCCCGGAATCCTTGTATGCCTCATCCTGCGTGACAGCCAGTGAAAGCCAGAGGAAAAATCCTACGGCAGGGCCGAAGAAAATCTGTTTCATGAACTCATTCGACCATGTCTTTCCGATTCCCTGAGTATCTATCTGTTTTAAACCAATAAAGAAGAAAGCTACCGGGGACAGAATGACCAAAAACCAAAGAGTAACGATGCGAACGACAAGCATGATGAGAAGGGCTCCAATGACAATCGTAGCTATAACGATCATCACCAGCGCCCAAATAAATGAGAACAGTGAAGTAAATATATCTTGAACTGCTCCTCCTAGCGCATCAACTCCGCATGCTCCGGCTGCACCTTTTGAAAAAATACTTGGGATACCGGCTAACACGGCAAAATTTGCTCCCGAAGCGCTTGCAATAGCGCCAAAGAATGTCAGCATAAAAATCTGTGATGCATCGATGAGGAGCCCGCAGATTGTTTTGGAAAAATTAATGACAATGGCAGTAATGATGAGGCGGGGCAGCATTGCCTGGTACGCAAGGTCTTTTTTCTGTAAAATCGTGCCGATTGCAATGACCAAAAGCACAATGACAAAAAACATGTTCATGACATCCCGAGCAAGCACCCACCCCTTTGTAACAGCAGGAGCATTGATAAAATCATTGTACTGCCCTACAAGCACAAGAAGAGCAACCATCTTAAACATGATAAATCCAATACCTCGCGTCAGAAGGTTGATTGTTGATTCTAGCACCGTTCCGATTGCCGTACGCAATGCTTGGCCGATATCAAAACCTTGTGCAAACACATTCGCGCCATGCAGCACAAAAACAAAAACTCCCACTCCAATAGCAAAAAGGAGTGTAGTTATGATGAGCTTATTTGGCTTCCCGATTCGAAGGCTCATTTCTGTGGATATAACTACAAGCTTTACATCATCAGTATAGCACAAAAACGCCTTTTAAAAGGTGTATAACTTCTATTTCCTAGAGTTCTAAAAAGTCCTTAACATTACTGCCCGCATCTTGAATGAGTTGATGAAGAAGTCCGATTTTCAACTCTTTCTTCATTGGAATAGTAAGTGAACGATGTTGTATGGAATTAATGCTATGCCGAAGTCGTACATGACTACCGTTTTGACCGACTACTACATAACCAAGTTTAGAAAATCTTTTGATAGCTTCACGTCCGGAAATACCGCGCAAAATCCCCATATTTACGCTTGTACAAAATGGAGGCTTATATTTTTTCCACTATAATGTGTAGCTTTTTCTGATAAATCATCTTTACAAAGCACAATCGCTTCACGAATACCCTCTAACGCTTCGTCAATCGTTTCGCCCTGGCTATAACAACCCTGAAAAACAGGACAGGAAACCCAATATCCCTTTATGACGTCCTTATAAACAACAACTGGATATTGATCAACAAACCTGTGAATTTTTCTTACTGCTTTTCTTTTCATATATCTCCATACTACCACTGCACACACTAGTGGTCAATCCTACGGCGTTGGCTTTGCTCCGCTGCCATCCCATACCCTACGCTGCGATGAAGTGTACCAGTCACCATCGTTTGCAACAAAGCCGTCACCACTAAGGTAGTACTTTCGACACACTTCATTGAGTGTGTACCAATTGTCTTGGATTGCAACGCAGACAGGGATACTGTTTACCACTCCCTTGTGCCCCGACCAAAATGAACGGGAATACGTATGGGTAAACCTGAACGCATTTGTCTGACTAGCAAAGTTTGGATTGTGTCCTTCAAAACCATCCTTATTATCTCCATCGGGAACTGTGTTTACCCAGTCCGTCCACACTGGGACACTGCATGTATTCCCGCTACCACATTGACTATCGGTTGCACAAATTCCACTTTGATTATTGCTGCAAACCTTTTTATCTCCCCAGCTAATGCTTAAGCGACGCAATGGCTCTTGCGATCCTCCTGCCCATCCATAGAAAGACAGGGTTGCTTGCTGCTGATTTGACGATTCGCGAGGTATGACAAAGTTAAAGGTATTTTCCGTAGGAACTGAACATTTGATTCCTTCTCCGCACTGGTCATTTGCGGTACATATTTTATTTTGATTGTTACTGCACACGCCGCGACTGATATGGGGGTATTCTGGCCCAGCTATACGCTGTGATTCACTCCAATAGCTTGCAATCCGCCCATCACCAGATACAACCGCGTATGATGTTGGCGCAGAAACAGTGTCGTTTGTTGTAAAACCAAGCTGATAAATAGTGTAGAGGCGCGCGATTCTCTGTTGGGTGCGTATATTATTGATTGCTAAGAAATGACCATCGGATGCATTGCTTGAAAGTTCAATCTCTGATGATGTAACAGCATAGGGTACAGAATAGGAATCACTTGCTGATGCCGCCTGAAGCGATCCAGCATTATCCATTGCGACATCTTCTTTGCGAGTAGCCGTATAGGTCCGCCGCACATAATAATCCGCGCCCTTTTGGCCATCTGCACTTCCAAAAACGCCTGCTTTCAAACTTGGTACAATAGTAAGCCCTCGCGCTGTCCAGCCTGCTCCGGGAATTCTTCCCACTGGGATTGCACGTGCATTTTCACCATCTCTTTTTATCCCTTCGGCGAATTCAGCGCAGAAATTTTTCTCTTGTCGCACTCTCCGCGTTTCAACGCGAGTGTAGGTATAGGAATGCTTCAAGTCGATGCGGATTTTGAACTTAAACCATTTATCTGTATCGTTCACCTTACCACAGAGTGCACCCTTAAAACCAAGGAGTTTATTGGACGAATTATACACCGGAATAATCTTCATCCATGGTTTCTCTGCACAGGGTGGGAACTTTTCTGTAATGCCATCTAAAGAATATATTGAGAGAGTGGATTCTGTATCCAAATCCATGCCGCGGGTATAATCAACCTTAGCCAGATTCTTACCAGTCCTATAACAATTTGCCGTAGGAGCCGTAGGAGTAGAAGCATCACAATTCCAATCGGCAGAATCTAAGCTGGCAAACGTAGATGGAGTGCCTCCTGGCCAGAGATATTCCCAGATATTATTCTTCATCGCAATATAGTACCCCTTAATATCATCCTTATACACATCCTTTGTGGGGACTGAACCCGGTATAAATGAGAAGTATCTAGCTACAGTTCCGTCGCCTGCTGTGACGGTAACGGGGCTTCCGGTTCCGTGCTGCGAACAGCTGATGCTTTGATTTCCGCAAGAACTATTCACAGCACAGGTACCTCTAGAAATAGAAAATCCTCTATTACTTCCTGAGCCTGACCACTGGGTACAGTTATCAGAGACTACTGTTGAACTTGCAGGTCTATCATCACAGGTATATGTCTTTACGCAACTGCCAAGATGCCAAGACGTGCTAGAACAGGGACTACCTGACGAACACGATTTCCACCAGCTTTTTCCAGCACTTGGATAGCCGCAATAACCAGGGTGCTGCGCATAACCGCAATCTCCTACATCATAAATGTTAAAGCCACACTGGGAGCTCCAAGGATATTGCCCGTTAGGAGGGTTAACAGCTTGTGTGCCACTACATTCATTTGTATATGCTTTTTGTGTTGTTGAATCAGAGCATAGCGAATAACCGCCAATATCATTAGTAGTGCACGCAGTATGCGCTCCGCCTGCATCGGTACTTGTACACGTATTTAGAGTTGCGCTTATTTTGCAATAGTTTGCACTTGTAACTACACATTCACTACTTGCTCCTCCCATGGCTGAGCAAGATTTGCTTGGATCCAATCCACACAAGAACGGCTTTGTCGCATCAACACCATAGGGCGCACATATATTACTCCCATTCTTATTCACTTTCAGCTCAAATGAAAGCACTTCGTCTTCAGGTTCCGGATCGAGACTATTTGACCCTAGGGGGTTATCTGTCCCGGCTGGGACGCGGGTTTCAACATTAGTCATATTCAAACTTGCAGCAGTCACGAGTTCTGTCGTACTATTATATCTCCATTCTGATGCAGGCAGTTGGAATGTTGTCTTTGTTGCAGTCGCAATACAGTAGTTCTGGATTTTGGTATCGAGGGCGTATGCTTTTACGCCCGATCCTGTCGGACTCAGATCTAGCTGGGCAACGCCCTGGGGCTTGTCGGTCGGGTACCAGTTGAGGCAGTATTTTTCGAATCCCGGTTTTGCATAATTTTCCAAACAGAAGCCTTCAAGCCCGATATAGCTATTGCCATCACGCTCATAGTTGCATTGATTGAATACAGGAAGATCAGCTCCACTAGGTGCTAGTTTGGATTCTGTTGGCGCATCTTTTTGTGGGACCGATCGGCATGTTGTACTGACATCATTGGTTGCTTGAGACCCTGCTACTGCCTGCGCAACTTTAATAGTAACCTTACCGCTCGTAGAACTGCCGGACCAATCAAAATAGCCATCATGCGGCGTTACACTCGTTGCTCCGGAAGGATTCGGTGAAGTGCCATTTCTAAATGTAAACTTAGGACGTGATAGTCCGGATAGAGCAGAAAATTTTGTATCCGTTGCAATGTCAAAGACTCCTTTGAGCTCCGGCATAGTCGTCACTTTGTTATATGCATTCCCAGGCACCGGGTCGATATCCACAAAGTTTGCACATTCGCCATTATCATCGAGTTCAATGCAGGGACGGCGCGCAATGCACTGCCTATGACCCTCGTTATCTATAAGTTCATCCGAACAGCCAAGCCATGTCTTGCATGCACGATCGAGTTTTACCTTTACAAGCGCATTCGCATCGAGCGTCCCAGTCGCTGTAGCAGCAGAAAGCGCAACATTAGCTCCGGTCCTATAGATGGTGTCAGTATTGTATTTTGCAGGAGCTTTTTGATCCCGCAGATAATCGGACTTGAAAAGCAGACAACCGGCTTCCGGATTGATACTGCCTGTGCACTGACCGGTAGCTGCGTAGATATCATCGAGGTAGTGGTACTCGCGCTGGCATGTAACGCCGGATTCACCTGCCATGCGCCCATAATTCGTACGGAGTGTTAGATACGTAGAAGCTAGCGGGTCAGATTGGCGGCATTCGGGATCGACCACTTTCGAGCAGGTGTTTTGAGCTGCGGGGCAGAGGCGCGCAAGACTGAGATCAGTGTAGGGAAGGCGAACTTCATGAATACATTTCTTTCCGTCCGAACACTGCGCATCGGATAAGCATTTGGTTGGATCGGTTGCGTCATCTGCACTTATTCCACACGTCATGGTATACCATACGCCATCAGAGTACTGTTCTTTTTCTGATGGTTTTGCCGGCCTCCATCGGGCAACATTCACGCCGGGGTTTTTGAAATACTCAGTACTATACTTTGTGGCATATTCTTGACATTCTGCTTCCGAAGGCTTACACATTCCTCTCTTGTAATCCGGATCTGTCTCACTGATCTCACTGGAAGTAACGGTGTAATATGCCGTACGGTAGCCAACGGCCTGTTGTTTTGCATTTAGCTGAGGAATACCGTAGGCAGTGCACTTATTAAATTCTTGTTTGCAATATTTTTTCGGATCATCCACAAGCGAAACGGGATTGCCGGATGCATCGGCGCGCAAGAATTGTGAACAGCCTATCATCTCTTTGGGACAGAGCCCGGTAAAACGCTGGAATGTTGAGCGAACACCGTCCTTATCCGTATACGTCTGACAGGATAGGGCATCAGCCACGCCAATATCCCAATCTTTTTCTGTTGTACTTCCTGTCTTGGCTGTATAGCACTGGGCGGGAGCTCTGCCATGCCATGAGTCTTTGATTGCATACAGAATGCCGTCTGACTGGCGGATTGTAACATCGTCAAGATACAACTGGTTAAGATTTGCGGTAGTATTTTCAAGTGTAATGCGAACATGGGGGGAAGAGCGTTCGGGAACTACAACATTAGAGAGGGCAAACTGGAAATACTGCCATGAACCATTGAGAATATTCGTAGCTTCTGTGGAACCACCTGTCTGCGCTGTTTGTTCCACGGCAAGTGCTGCAGCTGCGCTTTCAGCCGAATCGACAAAACGATGTGAGAGTGTTGAGCCTGCCGGACCCTTGATTGCAAAACCAAGTATTACCGATCCTGAACGAATGGCAACGGGTTTTTGAAGAGTGATGGATTGCTTTGTTGTATCACTATTTACCGCTTTTAAGCTCGTATCCCCAAGCGTTTCTCCTTCAGTTGTCGCGCTCATAGTAAGATTTGCCGCATCATCAGGTCCTGGCTTCCATTTGCCTGTTGTTTTGTCGGTAAACGTATCCGGTGGCAGAGCAGTTAGGTTTCCCGCTTGTGAAGCATGGTATTCACGACAGCCATTGGAAGCGGACGAACAGACCTTGCTCATGGACTTGCTCAAGTAGTAGCGGTTCGATGAATTCGGCCCATCTGCAGTCCTGCGATATTGGATACAGTCCGCACTTTCTGTTGCATAAACAA
>JBBTRI010000021.1 GCA_038065255.1 Patescibacteria group bacterium | reverse complement strand
CCACGAACTCTGGGAAAAACAAAAATTATAGAGACGCTTCACCTCGGATGCGTTTGATCAGATTTGTTGTTGAGTCAAGCTCGGCAATGTCCGGAATAATAATAACCTTTGCTCCACTTGTGCCTACAGCAACTTCTTGTTCTCTTCCAAGAAATTCTTGATTACGAAAAACAACATTAGTGCCAAGTGTCTCGGCTACACGCGTAAAATCCTCAAGCGAATGCTGGATATAGGAAAAATCTACATATTTGAGGGCATTTACCAGCATCACACGTTGAAATTCGCTCATAATGGGGCGAGATAGCCCTTTGCGCTCTTGGACATGGGCATTGCTATCAACGCCAACGACAAGAATGTCGCATTGGCGCTTGCACTGCATGAGATAGCGAAGATGAAAATCATGAAACAGATCAAATGAACCACTCGTAAGACCAATGGTCGCATCTGGGCGCGCCTTGCAATAATGTGCAGCTGATTCAAAAGATGTGGAACCTTCGGTTGGATTGATAATCATATTACTATATTCCATACACCCTATCAGCATACCTATTTGCACAATCCCGTCAATGGTCGATTGCGCTCAAAAGTATAAACATGGTAAATGAAAAGCCGAGCGCCACATGAACAATCTCCATATTACACCCCCATTCGTTTCTTTACTTCTCGTGCTGCAACCAACTTCGCTTCCAATATCGCATCTTCAGGGCCCATTCCATGCTTCTTCATGATTTCAATTCCGAATAATGCTAGTATCCTTAAAGTTTTTTTATTAGATACTTTTTCAATTGAACGCGACCATTTTTCGAGAATCTCCGTGCATTGCCATGCGCTCTTCTTCATTTCACGCGTATCTTCTTTTTTTGCTTGGGCAATAGCAATGACATCGTTATGAAACGATAGAACAATACCCTTCACCAAAGCAACCCACTCTTGCGTAAGGCGGCGCATTTCCGCACTATCATTTAGATTTTCTTTGAATAATTCGTGACATCGCTCAAACTGCATTTCCGCATAATCAGCGGCATCATGCATTTCTTTTGTTGCCAATTGCTCCCATTCATCAGACATTACGGCTCTGCGATTCTTTGCCGGAATATCTTTGAGATACGGCAGTGAGAATTCGCTCATTGGTTTTGGATAATTGTGTTCTATTGACATATATTATTCCTCTTCATCTGCATCTTCAGGAGATGCTGATGTGTTAGTAATTTTTTCGAGCGACATTGTTTTAATCGCTTCGACTTGATTATTCCCTCCATTCAATGTCGATGCTATAAACTTCAATGCATTTGCATTCCACCCATAGATGAAGTACACATCCTTTTCTCCTTTGGGCACGCTAGTGTCGCGGTAGGGCGCAATCGTTACTAAAAATGCTTTGGCGTTTGGATTGACATTTTTTTTGTACTCGCGCCAAAGATTAATGAATGACCCACTGCATTCATACCCTTGCCCATGCGCCCAATCTTGGTCATCCGTAATGCCGATAAACGTATCGACAACAATCTTATTTTTGAGTAAGTGCTCAATTGGCGCTCCGACTGCGGTAGATCCGCCATTACTCATTTCTGTTACTTTTTCTGCTGTCACCATAATATCGTCACGACCTGAAATACCGTCAGCCGACACAACCTTGCCTTCAAATGGCAGTGTGATTGCACGATCTTTGATGCGTTTCAATAATGCTCCGGTAAATATACCCGCAATGTCGCAGTACACCATTGATCCCTTCTGTCCTGCAATGGGCTGCTTCATCGATCCGCTCACATCTATACCAAGTGCAATAGTACCGCTTCCAAGCTCGGGCATATTCACAAATGAACGTTCCAGCGCCTCGCGCAGTGCATCCGCAATACGACTGTCAGCTTGCTCACTTTCGGTATATTTTTTCCAGGCATTGAAGAATCGAAAGGGAAGTATTTTTGCATGCTCGATTGCTTCGGGATTTGTGAGGCGCTCAACGGCATAGCTCACGTTTTTTTCATCAGCAAATACACCATGTCGAGTGAATGTTGCAAGGTTGCGCAGCAGATTTTGATAGGGTGCTTGGTACAGTAATTCAGTCCAAATCGCCGGTGTCATTTCTTTCACAGCAGGAATAACAACCTCAAACGGCAAGCGTCCTTTTCGAATAAGTTCAATGATTTCTTGTTCGTTGGTAGACTTTTTCAGCTGTTCATACGTGTGCAGTTTTGGGTTAAGCGATGGATCATCGCCAAGTTCGCCTTTTACGATGTATCTAAAGAGTTCAGACTGCGCCGGCGATGTAGGTGTTGGGCGCAGGAGGCGTAAGATATCGCGAAGAGTGGGCTTATCGGAATTAT
>JBBTRI010000020.1:17113-24520 GCA_038065255.1 Patescibacteria group bacterium | reverse complement strand
GAACCCCCGCATCGCGGGGATGAGATTGGGGCTTGAGATTAAAAACCCTTGGAATCTTACGGCAGAATTCATTTCATCGGCGCAACGCGCCGATACAATTTCAGACAAAAATGCACTCTGTACTCTAATTCGGAGGGTGAGGGATTCGAACCCTCGATACCTTTCGGTATGCCGCCTTTCCAAGACGGTGCACTCGACCACTATGCGAACCCTCCACGTTTATACTTTGCTTAACTCTTTATCAAACGTTAAAATATCAATTCCATTCAACTCACTCCATGATTTCAAATAACTATCAACAAAGTGAAGGCCCTTTCGATAATAGTTCCATGCATAGAGGAGTATATCCCTCTTAATAACATTAAACCATCGTTGTCCAATAAACACCTCGAGAGCATTTGCAATATCTGAACGCTTAAGCTTATAAAACGACTCTAATACAAAGCTAGTTTCCACAATAACTAGCGGGGTAATAACAACATCACGCATCCCCTCTTCAGCCTCTTTGAACCACAGCGCTGCTTGTTCGTAATGCTTTATATGGTCTTTCACGAGGAAACGGACAATCACGTTGGTATCAAGAATAGCTCGTTTCATATCTTCCGTCCAAATTCTTTGGCAAAATGCGTTCGAGCTTGTCGTAATTGCCTATCTGAAAGCTTGACGCTTGATTTGAGAGATCCTCCAAGAGAAGCAAATGCTACTTTCGGAGTAATGATAATCTTCCCCTGTTCACTTGTTATGCGGGCTTTTGTGGATCCTTTGATACGAAATTTTTTTCTGAGCGACTGAGGAATTGTCACCTGCCCCTGACGAGTAATGGTGACCATTTGATCAATATGTTTTTCTTGCATACAATTATGTTTTTCTTACTTATACATACCCTTCTTGAATGGCCTTCTGAAGAGTGTTATCGAATGTCAGAATAGTATATGATCGCGAAAGAACCGCCAACATGCTATCAGCAAAAGAGAGACGGCGACGGAAGACTTTTTTAAAACTATCAACCGTTTTGTAAAAAAGATCTTCGCTTGAAAGAAGAATGGTGATATCGCTATTTTCGACCGCAAGTGAAAGAAATTGCTCAGCAAATGCATGTCCCTTCTTCCGAGAAAGAACCGTACAGACCTCAAGGATAACATATTCCGGCACCACGATATCACTCACCTGCTCAAACACCTTCTCTGCTCTTCCATGCTGACTGTCATCCTTATCAAGCCAGGCAATCCAAACGCTTGAATCAAGGATTGTCATACGCCGTAAATGATTTTATCAATACTCTTGCTCAAATTCTTCGTACCGCTGCGGAACTGTAATTTTTTTAAGTCGGTAAGGGTGTATCGCTTTGTTTTTGCTCCTTCTATCGGTTCAATCCTGAACACCGGCTTAGAATTCTTCACAACAACAAAGGAGCTTCCCTCCTGCACTTGCTGCGTGAGGTGCTTTAAATGAGTCTGCAGTTGCTTGATGCCAATAATCTGATCATTCATAAAGGTATCTTATGAGTATACTTTAAAGTATACTATTTTGAGAATGTCTGTCAATCTGTGTCTGTTGTCACATCGTCATCTGCTGCAGACAATGCTTTTTGACTCTTAATCTGATCTATCACACGCGTCAATGCGCGAGTACGGGTTGCCGACACGACTTCAAATTGTTTTGCAGCCGACTGTATCCGATCACCTAGTGTATCAACAGCTGTGCTATATTTTTCATACTCAGCTTCAAACTTTTGAATGAGTCCAATCACTTGGTGGAGGTTTTCTTGATAACGGAAATTCGAATGCGCTTGTTTGACCATCCGTAAGATAGCCGTAAAACTAAACGGCCCCGCAAGAATCACTTTTTGGCGCATTGCTTCTTCCCACACATCATTCAGTTGATCGTAAATAAAACTGAAAATCATTTCGTTGGGGATAAACAGAATAACAAAATCGACTGTCCGTTCCTCGGGATTGATATATCCCCTACCCGTTACCTGTTTCACTTTTTGCTTCACATCGCTTGCAAACTGTTTGCGATATTGTTCCTTTTCTGTGCGATCTTCAACTTCTGACATCTTTACAAGCGCACTATACGGAAATTTTGCATCAATATTGATCTTAGTGCCATCCGGCAGCATCACGGTGAAATCCGGCCGCGAATCTTGCAAGTCCTGTGCTTTATTGAATACATAGTCTACGCCCGTCACAAACCCTGCCATCTTCAGTAAATTTTCAGCAACTTGCTCGCCAAATGCGCCCCTAAGCTGATTATTTGAAAGTATGCGCTTAAGGTCATCGGTCGTACTTTTGAGATCAGTTACGGCTCCTTTATGCATTTCCAGCTCTTTTGCTACTGCAGAAAAACTTGCAATCCGCGCGTCATCACTCTGCTTCAGAAGCTCTTTACTTGCAAGCAAGTCTTTCCGCATTTCTTGAATCATTTGTTCGATTGTATCCTTTTTGTGTTCAAGGTCGCCTTTTGCAAGAGCAGCATCATGTTTGAGTTTTTCCGAAGCAAGAGTGAGAAATTGTTCCTGAGTTGACCGCAGCGCCTCTTGGGCGATTTTTGCAAATTCATGCCCTGTGCCTTGTAAGCTGCTAGACTGCTGCTTTCGAAGAACAATCCATACAAACACTCCGATTGTCAGTCCTATGGCAATGCCGATAAGTACTGTTTCGCTATTCATAGTCTGATTTTCTTTTTCATGAATATTTGATACTATAGTACTATATACTATCCGAAAGCTCAATTACACGTCTTTCGGCATTTTTTAATTATATGTATCACTGGTACTCCCTCTCACCACAAACAATTGAAAAACAGCTATCATCAAGCCTTGAACGCGGACTTTCGCATGAAGAAGCACATAATCGTCTTAAAGCAGACGGGCCCAATCAGATGCCTGTTGAAAAAACAGATTCATTTTTTTTGATTTTCATCCGCCAGTTCCAAAGCCCCCTTATCTACCTTTTGGGCGCGGCAAGCCTTACTATGTTTGCACTCAACGATCCCATCGACGGAAGCATTATTTTGTTTGTGCTTTCTTTTAATGCAGTTCTGGGAACAATCCATGATGGACGAGCACAGCAAACACTGAGAAAGCTGCGGGATTTTATCACAACAACGGTGACAGTCATGCGGCACGGTGAGCGCAGCATCATTCCAGACACGGAGCTTGTTGTGGGGGATATCATTCTCATTCATGAAGGAGAGCGCATTGGAGCGGATGCGCGGCTTATTGAATGCAATGGATTGCGCGTTGATGAATCGTCAGTGACAGGCGAGTCGGGTTCAATTGATAAAACACATGAAGCTATCAAACAAACAAATGTTCCCATAGCAGATCAGCATTCTATGGTATTCAAAGGAACTGCTGTGGTCGCTGGAAGCGCCAAAGCAATCGTGGTTGCAACCGGAACACGAACCGAAATAGGAAAAATCGGTGTTGAGATATCCCATATTTCTACGGAGATGCCGCTCAAAAATGAAATGGGGCTGCTATCGCGCGCGGTTATCATTGCGGCAGCGGTTATCTGTGGAGGGATTTTCATACTCGGTATCATGAAGGGAAGGGATGTTATTCAGATGTTTGAAGCGGTTGTTTCGCTCTCTGTTTCGGTTATCCCTGAGGGTCTACCGATTGTCCTCACACTTATATTGGCAAATGGTGTATGGCATATGGCAAAACGCAACGCTCTGGTAAAAAAATTACAGGCCGTTGAAGCGCTTGGCCAAGCAGAAGTAATCGCTGTGGACAAAACAGGAACGCTTACAAAAAACGAGCTTATCGTACGCAAACTGTTCACACTTGATGGCGAATATGATGTTTCTGGTAGTGGATATACGCCGGAAGGAACGATCTCATTTCAAGGTGAGGCTGTGGCATTTGGCGAACAAGAAGTATTGGAAAAACTTATTGCCTATTCTGCGGCAACGTCTGAAGCAACAATTGCATTGGAAGAAAAGGACCAGACATGGAAAATATCCGGCGAGCCGACAGAAGCGGCACTTACCGTCCTTGCGCATAAAGTAGGTCTCACAGGCGATTCTATTAGAGAGCGCTATCCGATCATTATGGAATTGCCATTCAATTACAAAGAAAAATACCACGCCATTCTCACACAGGAAGACGGTGAGAAACGCCTCATTGTGACTGGAGCGCCCGAAGTGATTATCGCTCATTCAATAGCAGTGGCAAAAAATGGCGCTCATCACGCACTCAATGAAGATATCCGAGAAGAAATAGAAGATGCGATCCAGCGATTTTCCCGAAAAGGCCTTCGAGTTATTGCATGTGCTTATTCAACCCATCCGAATCTTCAAGATTTGCTTCTTCTCCATCCATCCCATGTCGAACGCCTCACATTTGTAGGGCTCTGTGCTATACAGGATACCTTGCGCGACGAAGTGCCGGCAGCCATAGAGAAAGCAAAAAATGCGGGTATTCGCATTGTTATGCTGACTGGAGACCATATCAATACTGCGCGTGCCATCGCACAAAGCGCCGGTATCTACCATGACGGTGATGAAGTCCTGACCGGACCAGATATTGAAAGGTTATCATCCGAAGAGCTTCAATCACTTCTTGCGCGCGTTACCGTTTGTGCGAGAGTTACGCCGGAACACAAACTCCGCCTTGTGCAAGGATATCGCAGTCGCGGAGAAATTATTGCAATGACAGGTGATGGCGTCAACGACGCTCCAGCCCTTGTTGCTGCAGACTTGGGTATTGCTATGGGAAAGAACGGAACGGAAGTGGCGAAAGAAGCGTCCGACATCATCCTTCTTGATGATAATTTTTCCAGCATCATAGCAGCTGTTGAAGAAGGAAGAAATATTTTTAAAACGCTCAAAAAGGTGATTCTCTATCTTTTTTCCACAAACCTCAGTGAAGTGATTACCATCTCATTAGCACTCATTATTGGCCTTCCCCTACCCCTTTTAGCGGCGCAAATCATCTGGCTCAATTTAGTAACAGATAGTTTTTTGGATGTTTCGTTGAGTATGGAGCCAAAGGAACATAATCTGCTCACGCGAAACGGGACGACAAAGCGCACATCTCTCGTGGACGGACTTATGATACAGCGCATTATACTCATGAGTCTCCCCATGGCGCTTTCAGCACTCTTCCTGTTTGAGATGACCTATCGAGACAACATGGAAAAAGCCCTGACACTCTGCATGACAACACTTGCTTTTTCACAATGGCTCAATGCATGGAACTGCAGATCAGAAGACCGTTCAATTATTAAACAATTCTTCTCCAATAAGGCATTACTGGGAGCGCTCGCTATGGTTGTGTCATTGCAGCTACTGGCAGTCTACCACCCCCTCTTGAATACTATCCTCCATACCGTACCGCTCGATGGGCAAGATTGGGCAATGATTGCCAGTCTCTCATTGTTTGTTGTTGTGATAGAAGAAATACGAAAATACATCGCGCGCAAACGGCTTCCCTCCTATTCACGGCTTCAGTTGAGAAATGCATAACTATGGAGCTCTTTTCCGGATCATCACTTATTCAGCTTGTCCAAACAATCGGATTAATCGGAGTTGTTGCTATTATTTTTGCTGAAACGGGATTGCTTATCGGGTTCTTCTTGCCGGGTGACAGCCTACTCTTCACAGCTGGCATCCTCGCATCTCAGGGCATCTTTAATATCTATGTCCTTGTTCCAGCGCTGTTTTGTGCAAGCGTAGTTGGAAATCTTGTCGGCTATTACCTTGGAAAACATATCGGACCAAGATTATTTTCAAAACCTGATTCTTTTTTATTTCATCGAGAGCATATCGAGCGCACCAAGCGTTTCTTTGCGCACCATGGGGGAAAGACAATTATTCTAGCACGCTTCATACCAATCATACGCACCTTTGCTCCTATTCTAGCTGGCGTTGGATCGATGGATGGATCGCGCTTTTTTCTTCATTCCATTATTGGAGGCATACTATGGGCCGCTCTTCTTACCATACTTGGCTTTGCACTTGGAAGAGCCGTACCAGATGTTGATAAATACCTTCTGCCAATCATAGGAGTGATTATTATTCTTTCATTTCTTCCGGCACTTTTTCACCGAAAAAAACATTGACATTTCAAGGCATTCTGGCATACTCGCGGTATGCTCGTACCTATAAAGACTGAAGGTCATCGGATATTTGTTACCGGACTCTTTATTTATCCAATTAAGTCATGCAAGGGCATAGCTGTTCAACGCGCGGAAGTCACACCATTTGGATTTGAGCATGATCGCAGATTCGTGCTTACAGATGAACACGGAAAATTTATTACTCAGCGCACCGAACCTCGCCTTGCCCTTGTACATACGCATATTGAAGGGTCGAATTTGTTGCTTTCGGCTCCTGGCATGGACGATATTTCATTTGACATATCCCATGGCAGCCCCGAAGCGCAAGAAACGCACATTACCATGCATAGAGATACCTGTGCAGGACTCGCCATGGAGCCTTCTATAAATGCGTGGTTTAGTTCATTTCTCAAAACCATGTGCTTTTTGAATCGCTATTCTCCGACAACACCGCGTATCAAGCAGTCGTCATACCTTCAAGCTGCCATTCCTGTAAGCTACGCTGATGGATATCCATTTCTTGTCGTAAGCGAGCAATCGCTCAATCTCCTCAATACAAAGCTTGCTGCACCGGTTACTATGGCACGATTCCGCCCTAATATTGTTGTAACGGGCCCGATAATGCCACATGACGAAGATATGTGGAAAGAAGTGTGTATCGGCAATGAGGTTATCTTAAGTGGAGCATCTCGTTCTCCTCGGTGTGTCATGATCACGGTAGATCCCTCAACAGGCGTGTTTGACAGAAATAGTGAACCGATGCGAACGCTCGCAACCTATCGGAAAGAAGGAAGTGAGCTGCTCTTCGGCCGTAATTTCACACCAACAACAAATAGCAGTATCAAGCTTGATGATACGGTCAGAGTCATTTCAGTCCTCTAGAGCCAACCTACCTGGCTCTTTTTTTATAATAATCTAGAATGGCGGGGGGTTTTTCCGTAACAGTCGTATTATTGGCACTGTTTGACTCATCGACGACCGAATTGCCATTGGCCTGTATCCAGAAATGGGTATGTTGAGAATCGGCATACTTACTGTTAAGGAAATCTGAGAATGCTTTTTTCGAGCCAATGCCTACGGTAGTGATCTTTTGGGTGTGGCTAGCGCCGCCATCAAGGGGGTCATCATTGAGGGATACCATCGGAGGAATTATCTCGCTTGCAGTGCCCCACGAAAAGAATGTCTTTGATGACGGCGCACTTCCGACACCAATGTTTTTTATCGTATACGTAAGCTCTCCTTTTTTCAGTTTGACATCGGTAATGATGAGGTCGGGCAAGGGAACGGGGGGTTTTTCCGTAACAGTCGTATTATTGGCACTGTTTGACTCATCGACGAC
>JBBTRI010000020.1:15037-17013 GCA_038065255.1 Patescibacteria group bacterium | reverse complement strand
TATACGTAAGCTCTCCTTTTTTCAGTTTGACATCGGTAATGATGAGGTCGGGCAAATTCTGCTTTTTTTGTTCTTGCTGTTGCTGTTGATCTGCCTTGTTTTCTTCAATTTCTATCTCCTCCTCTGCATCCTCATCACCCTCATCGGTCGCCGTTGATGATTGGATGGCTTTTTCAAAATCAAACTGAAAGAATACTACGTCATTATTACTAGTAACGCAGAGCTTCTGTCCAAAGCATTGGACATCGTGGAGTGTTGTAGTGTTTTCATCATCGGATGCGTCTCCCCATGTAGTTCCATTGTCATCGGTAGCAAGTATGGTTCCTCCCTCTCCTACTACAAAGCCCTTCTTGTCGTTAACATAGATACCTCGTAGTGTTTGTGTTGTCTTGGATTGCTGCTGTGTCCAAGATGCACCACTGTCTGTGGACTGAAGTATGAGACCCTGTTCTCCGGCAATAAACAGGGTTGTACTAGTCGTGTCATTGAATGAATGAATATCAAGAAAATTCTGCGTACCCTCGATTACCACAATCCATTTTGCGCCTCCAGTTGTCGTTGTGAGAATAGTTCCTTTCTCGCCAACAGCCCATCCTTTTGTTTTACTCACGAATGTAAGCGCATTGAGTTTATTCTTTGTTTGTGATGCAATAGCACTCCATTTCTTTCCATTGTTAGTTGTTCTCAGAAGAGTCCCCTTTTCTCCAACGGCAAGAACAATGCCACGCTTGCTATCGACAACAGAAACGCCAAATAAATGAGATTTTGCTTTCTGATCCAGGGATGTCCATGAAGTACCTCCATTGTCTGATCGGAGGATGGTTCCTGAATCGCCAACGGCAAAACAGAGCTTAGACGTTGGGCAGTGAATGCCATGGAGCTTTTTTGAGCTTGTGTATTGCGAAACCCACGTTGTACCACTGTCTTGCGTTGCAAGAATACTTCCCTTGCCATCATTATTATTGCTTACAACCCACCCGGTATCCTCATCAATGAACGAAACTGCTTCAATGGTAGCGGAAGGATCGAGTTCGACTTCTTCGGTGGCGAGGGCAGGGGTGATAGCCGCAAGTGAGAGAACGGGGATTACAAAAACAATACAGAGAAAGTGGTACATGCGCATATCTCTATGTATATAATAATTATGGCCGAGGAAGAGTAAGCTCATTATCTCCATGGTCCAGTTCAGGAAATTTCCAGAAGGACTGTCCCATGTTTGTAGTTACTTCTAACGTTCGGGCGTTTGATGGGATATCAGTAAAGAGAGTCTTTTTCACTTGCAGCGGTGTTTGGTTTGAGTCCCTCTGGATAATGATGGAAATAGTCTCTCCGGGCTCAATAGAATCTTCAATAGTTATGAGCGCATTACTATTGTTTCCATTGATTGCCTGGTTACTTGCGCCAAACCATTGAAATTTAATAGGCATTTGCGCCGGTACCGTGGTGGTACCATCATTTTTAACATTCACTCTAAGAAATGTATGAGCAAGCGATGACCCTTCGCTCACGCCAATGACGCTGACAAAGGGGCGGTTGGCAGTAGTGAGATTATTGTTTTCGAACAATTCATTTTGAATGGCATTGGTTTTATCGATGGTAAGCTCAACAGTCTGTGATTGGAGTGGAATATCTATTTGTTTAAAAAAGTATTTTGCAATTTCTTGGTTTGACTGGTCAATAGTATATCTGAGGCTTACTTCAGCATTTGGTTCGAGTGTCTGGTTGGCAGTAAAAGGAGAAAGTTCCTTTGCCGAATACCCCGGGTAGAGATTGCCTTGGGCATCGATCCAGCGAAGCCCGAGCTTAACGGATGGACCAAGTGTTGCAGCAGTCGTACCTGTATTTTTAACCTTCAGTACCACTTCTGAAAAGGTATATGTTGGGACTTCGATGATGAGATCAGGAAGGGGCTTAATAAGTATAAGCTCATTATCTCCATGGTCCAGTTCAGGAAATTTCCAGAAGGACTGTCCCAT
>JBBTRI010000020.1:14091-14937 GCA_038065255.1 Patescibacteria group bacterium | reverse complement strand
TCAGTACCACTTCTGAAAAGGTATATGTTGGGACTTCGATGATGAGATCAGGAAGCGCCCCTTGTTGCCCCTGCTCTGCTGTGCCATCCACATCCTCCTCCGCATCCTCGTCACCCTCATCGGTCGCCGTTGATGACTGGAGTGCTTTTTCAAAATCAAACTGAAAGAATGTGACATCATTACTACTGGCAACACAGAGCTTCTGTCCAAAACATTGGACATCATGGAGTGTTGCGGTGTTTTCTTTATCGGATGCGTCTTCCCATGTAGCTCCATTGTCATCGGTAACAAGCATGCCTCCTCCTTCTCCTACGGCAAAACCCTTCTTGTCATTAACATACATGCCTCGTAGCGTATGCGCTATGCCGGATTGCTGCTGTGCCCATGATGCGCCCTTGTCCGTTGACTGAAGTATGAGGCCCTGTTCTCCGGCAATAAACAGAGTTGTGCCATCTGATGAGTGGATGTCCAGAAGATTTTGTTCACCCTTCGTTGCGGCAGTCCACTTTGCGCCGCCGTTTGTTGTTGTGAGGATGGTTCCTTTATCACCGACTGCCCATCCATTTTTATTCACAAATGTGAGTGCATTGAGCTTATTCTTTGTTTTTGATGCAATAGCACTCCATTTTTCCCCATTATTAGCTGTTCTTAGAAGAACCCCCTTTTCTCCAGCAACAAGAACAATACCTTTTTTGCTATCGACAACAGATACGCCGAACAAATGAGCTTTTACTTTCTGATCCAGGGATTTCCACGATGTACCGGCATTTTTTGATCGGAGAATAGTCCCGGAATCGCCAACGGCAAAACAGAGCTTAGACGTTGGGCAGTGAATGCCATGGAGCT
>JBBTRI010000020.1:0-13991 GCA_038065255.1 Patescibacteria group bacterium | reverse complement strand
TCATCAATGAACGAAACTGCTTCAATGGTAGCGGAAGGATCGAGTTCGACTTCTTTTTGTTCTGCATAAGCACTCTGCGTACTTACAACAAGGAGTGTAATGGCGCACGCTATTTTTGCGCCTGCCAGTATCCAGCGAGAGATATTCATAGATATCTTTTATTTAGGGATAATACTAAACTACGGGGTTGATGAACCCCATATACCAGTATAGCAAAATGATTCGCATTACCCTACCAATCCATCATCTTGCCATTTACCACTCAAGCTGTCCGCCAACTTTGTATTCCGTAACGCGCGTTTCAAAAAAATTCTTTTCTTTTGACAAGTCAATCGCTTCAGACATCCAGGGAAACGGATTGTCTACATTATACTGTGCCGGCAAGCCAATGCGCTCAAGACGACGATCTGCGATATGCTCGATGTACTGCTTAAATCCTTCGGCATTCATTCCGAATATTCCTTTCGGGAAGACTTCAGTGGCAAATGTATACTCAAGCACTACAGCGCGGCGAACCAAATCAACAATATGGTCTTGAAATTCTTTTGTCCACAGTTCCGGCTGTTCTTCTTTGATAGCATTGATGATATTGATCCCAAAGTTGAGATGCTGAGACTCATCACGCATAATGTACTGTATCTGCTCTGCCGAACCGGTAAGTTTATTCTGTCGCTGAAAACCAAACATGACTGCAAATGAACTATAGAAAAAAATACCTTCCATAATAAGCGCAAATGCAATCCAATTTTCCAGAAACTTTTGGTCATTCTCAAATGTTCCTGTTTTAAATGCAGGATCAAAAATCCCATCGTTGAGCGCCAGAATAAGATTGTCTTTACTATAGATCGCGTCAATTTCGCGATACATATTGAAAATTTTCGATTCATCCATGCCCAGCGATTCAACGATATATTGATAGGAATGAGTGTGATTTGCTTCTTCGTAGCCTTGCCGCAGAAGATACATACGCACCTCCGGAGATGTTACATGCTTATAGAGAGCAAGTACTACATTGTTTGCGGCGATTGAATCAGCTGTGGTAAAAAACCCGAGCACCGTCTCGAATGCTTTACGCTCATCGTCGGTTAATAACGTGGGGTGCTTCCATTGCTCGATGTCTTTCTGCATGGAAATCTCTGTGGGTAGCCAGTGATTGGCATTGCCAATATTGTACGCCTCCCATGCAAAGCTGTGGCGCATTGGGTAGAGCTGCATAACATCGGCATCTCCTCCATTGATAACACGGCGTTTATTGATATCTACAGGATTCGCTCCTTTGATAATAGGCATAGTATGAAATAGTGTACTGTCTTTAGTTATCCTTGGCACGACTCACAAATTCCCACTTCTTCTCCAGCCATGACTCGTGCAAGCTGTTCAGCGCTCGGCTGCGCCGCGCTTGTCTCCGCTAATGGCATGTGTGCATCTTGAGCCATATTGAATTGCTGGCGATTGTGCGTTGAGCCAAATTCTTCTGTACTCACTGTTGATTTCTCTACCTGTGAAGCACCGAGTGTACGCAAGTAATAGGTCGTCTTAAGCCCCATTCTCCATGCCAGGAAATATACATCGGAAAGGTCTTTACCGGACGTACCGCGAAAAAAGATATTGAGTGATTGTGATTGGTCAATCCATTTTGCACGCCTGGCAGCTGCTTCAATAAGCCATCGCTGGTCGATTTCAAACACTTCTTTAAATCTCGTTTTTATTTCCGGGGGAATTTCCGAAATTGCCTGAATGCTGCCGTCATAATATTTAATCTTATTCAGCATATCCGCATTCCACAATCCCGCTTTTTTGAGAGCTTCGACTAAGTATTTGTTCAGGATAGGGAAGTCGCCTTCTTTATTTGATTTTACGTAAATATTTTTATAGATCGGTTCGACACAGGGAATGCAACCCACCAAATTGGCAGTGCTTGCAGTTGGAGCGATCGCCATGGTATTGGAATTGCGCATGCCGTATCTCTGTATCGATTCGCGTACCGGTGTCCAATCGAGCTTTCCTCCTCGCTTCACCAAAATTTCCTCTCCGCGCTCTTTGGCAAGAAGGTCGACGGTATCCTGTGGCAGGATATTTCTATCCCATTTTGAACCCTTATACGTAGGATATACGCCTCGCTCTTGAGCAAGTTCCGATGATGAGAGAATGGCATGATACGCAACTATCTCCATGGACTGATCGGCAAATTCAACCGCGCGCTCTGAATCGAAATCTATACCGAGCTGATACAGCGCATCATGATAACCGCGAACACCCAATCCAACTGGACGATGTCGCATATTACTGCGGCGCGAGTCTTCGGTGGCGTAAAAATTAATGTCAATAATATTATCCAGCATGCGCATTGCTATTCGTATCACTCGACCAACCAGCTCTATGTCGAATGCGCCACCCCTCACGAACCGCGCGAAATTGAGCGAACCAAGATTGCATACTGCAGTTTCGTTTGGAGCTGTGTTGAGAGTGATTTCCGTGCAAAGGTTCGAGCAATGTACAACACCGGAATGATCCTGGGGTGAGCGCACATTACATGGATCTTTCCACGTAATCCATGGATGCCCCGTTTCGAACAGCATTGCAAGCATTTTCTTCCAAAGATCCAGCGCATGAACTCGCTTGAAAAGTTTTATTGTACCCGAACGCGCCATTTTTTCGTATTCTTCATACCGATCTTCAAACTTTTTGCCGTAGAGATCATGGAGGTCTGGCACTTCTTCGGGGCTGAAAAGCGTCCACTGTCCATTCTCGTGTACGCGCTTCATAAAAAGATCGGGTATCCAATTTGCCGTATTGATATCATGGGTGCGCCGCCGTTCGTCGCCGGTATTTTTCCGAAGTTCTAAGAAATCTTCAATATCCAAATGCCATGTTTCAAGATATATGCATCCGGCACCGCGGCGTTTGCCGCTTCTATTAATGGAGACATTCACATCATTTGCAATTTTCAGAAATGGGATCACTCCCTGGCTATTGACGCCTGTTCCCTTGATATCCGCACCCGTAGCGCGTACAGGCGTCCAGTCTGTTCCGGTACCACCCGACCATTTCAAGTATTGCGCGTTATCCGAGAATGTCTTAAAGATACCATCGAGCGAATCGGGAACGGTATTAAGAAAACAATTTGAAAGTTGAGCCTTCCTCGCGCCTGCGGAGAAAAGCGTCCTACCGCCGGGAGTATAATAAAAATTTGATAGCACCTCATAAAACTCGCATGCGTAGCGATCACGATTCTCCTTCTCTTCCCCTATTGCCGTTCCCATTGCTATGCGCATCCAAAACATCTGGGGTGTTTCGATTGGTTTTCGCGTCTTTGGATCTTCCATTAAGTAGCGCGAAGAAAGAATCTCGAGACCCATGTATTCGAACAAATCATCATTTTCAGGGACAAATACCGATGTGAGCTTTTCAAAATCAAACGTAAGCATTTTGGGGTCGAGTAGTTCCGCTTCAACCGCATTCTTGATATTTTTTACAAGAAGGTTCGCATGCGCCTGTCGAAGATTGGTTGCATCAACATCTTCTCCAAACACTTCCCGATAAATTTTATCGCGCAAAAGCCGAGCGGCTACTTTCGAATATGCCGGATCCCGTTCGATAAAAGAACGCACTGTCATGATGAGCGCGCGAGTGACATCTTCAGTCGTAATACCGTCGTACACCTCACTCTGGCATTGTTTGATAAGTGTCTGGACACTGATGTCTTTTTCGTATCCTTTTGTATGGCGCAGGATAGTCTTGCGTATTCTTTCAAGATCAAAGGATTCCTTGCTACCATCTGACCGTGTAATAGAAAGTGTACCCTCTTCAATTTTTTCTAAAGCTTCTTCTTTCTTTTTCTGGCGAATCTTCGCATGTTCGTACCGGTAAATCATGTACGTCTTTGCTACATCGAAATATCCATTCTTCATGATAGACCGTTCTACGATATCTTGGACATCTTCGACGCCCGGAATGCGCTCGTCGCGGAATCGATTGTGCAACGTATCAACGACTTCTTCGCTGAGACTGATAAAAAACGACTCTTCGACGACCACCTTCTGAGCTTCAAATGCCTTGCGCACCGCTGATGAGATGCGAAGCGGATCGAATGCCACTACGGCACCATTCCGCTTTTTGATCGTATCGAGCTTCATAGAAATAATAATTTATGACGAATATAAAGGGCTTATGGGATAACAAAACGGACAGGCGAAAAATGTCCGTTTTGTTCCTCCTTTTTCAAGTCTCATCCTCTCCTTACTGGGCAGCAAATGTCGTTCAAAGCAGTATCATCTTACCATTCTTTATTGTGTGCGTAAACTTTTACTCATTACACCAATTTTTCCTTTCTACTATAAGGTAATTCAACAAAAAATCATTTACCTTTTTCTACTGTCTGTGGATATGTTGCCTTGAAATACTGGAACGCAGAAGTTGCTGCGACTGCGCCCATGGCGGCAGCAGTAATATCCTGTTTAAAACCATTAAAAATATTCGTAACATCACCTGCGCTATACACTCCGGGAACGGATGTATGCATCAGAGGGTGCGCTTTAATATATCCGGCACTATCAAGCTCAACACCAAGCTGTTTGGCTAATTCAACACGGGGAAGAGCTCCTATTTCAATAAATAGGCCGTCGAGTTGGAGTTCGTTTGAGCCCAGATAGGGTTTTGAGAGGACTATTTTCTCAAATTTCTGTGGACCCACGATTTCTTTGACCTCTGTTTCAAATAACACCTCGATTGTATCCCCAAAAGCCTTAAGCTGCTCGGCATTGATCGGCTCAGCCCTGAGAGCTGTTCCTCGAACAAGCACATAGACCTTTTTTGCGTATTCAGCAGCCAAAAGGACCCCCTTCACCGCCGCATCTCCCCCTCCTACAACTGCTATGGTTTTATCCCGATACATCGGAGCATCGCACACGGCACAATAATGCACGCCTTTCGATGTGAGTTCATGCTCGTTGGGTAGTCCCAGGTGTTTATGTTCTGTGCCTGTTGCAATGATAAGGGTTTTGACGTCATACGTCTTTCCTTGTGCTGTTGTAAGATGAAAACCCCCTTCTTGTTGCGTAACTGTTTCGATCTTTTCATCAATCACCTCAGCACCAACCGCAACGGCCTGGCTCTTCATGTTGACCATAAGGTCAAACCCGTCGATATTAGGGACTCCCGGATAATTTTCTATACACCCGGCTATACTGGTATACCCGCCAAAGTCGCTGCCAAACACAATTGTCTTCATTTTATAACGCCCTGCGTAGAGCGCAGCGGCAAGCCCCGCCGCACCTGTACCGATAATCGCAAGATCATATGCCATACTTACTCTGTTTTTATTGGCATTTCATGCTCATGTGGCTTGCAACTTGATTCTTCTTGCCCGCTTGTACCACAGGGGCATGTCCCTTCTTCACATTTTCCACCATCACAGCAAGCCGTGCCAGACGAACATCCGGCGCCGCAGCATGTTTTCTCATCTGAAGAATCGCACTGCCCCGAAGAACATGTTTGTGTATCGTTCATATATGCTTTTTATGGATTATGATTGTATTCCAAGCAATGTCGCAAGACGCCCCTTATCGAAACCCACCACGATTGTACCATCGATATCGATTACCGGAACGCCCATCTGTCCGGAATCTGCAACCATTTTTTCCCGTGCCTCCATATCAATAGAAACATCTTTCTCGACGTATTCGACCTTATGTTCTTGAAAGTAGGTCTTTGCCATCCGGCAATAGCCACATGTCGGTGTGCTATATATTATTACCTGTGCCATAAGAGAATGTTAGAAATAATGCCCCTACTATAGCGCAACCCGGCAGGCGAAGCAAGTACCCCATGATCATAAATCTTTGAATAGCTCTTTGGTATTGATTCCCCCAACCACACCGGCAGCATCGTAGTATTCCTTTACCTTCTGCATGGCATTGGTGAACCGTTCATTTGTGCAGCCATTACGAAGGGCTTCTGAACTTTCCACATATGCTGCAAGCTCATCGGCAAGCTTAATAAAGGCTCCATCACGAGGATTAAAATGATCCTCATTATACTGCGCATTGATCTCATCCGGACAAACCCACTGATAGGACCCATTGAGCGTAATGACTCCTTCTTTCTCTCGTTCAGTAAACATATGCATTTCTTCCACACAGTGTGCGGGCAAAAGCGGAAAAATTATTTTTTCCATTTGCTGTTTTTCATAATCTCCGAGAATGTCCTTGAGCCCTTCGACCGATCGCTTGATCGGCGAAATAATGTCCCGCGTGAGCACCTCCGGCAAATCATGGAAAAGTCCGGTAAAAAAATTATTATAGCAGCGCTTTGGACAGCTCCCAACTTCAAGAGAAAACAGATAGGCAAACAGAGCAACAAAAAGCGAATGGTTGAGGACCGACGTATGCGGAATACGGTGCGCACCCGCCCATCGTATCTGGTAGCGCAATTCGCCGCACCGATCGATAAAATGCTGGTAGTCATGATGAGTCGTCAACTGCTGCATCCCTGCCAAATCATCGTATGTTTGAAGTTTTCGCATGATGGTGTTTTCGATCTCTGCATTGTCATATCCATGGGGATCGCTGTGACGGATGATGGCGAACTCCCACAGCGATGCATACGTACTTGAAGCCGTGAGGATGCGCTTGTTAATGGTATTATCCGTTTGTTCAAAAAATACCCTGAAACGATCGCAGAGCTCCGGTCCCAGAGGAGCAATCGTGGGCTCTATTTCGTTGTACACAAATTCATTGAGCTGTCGATATTTCTCTTTGTGTTCCTTAATCATATAAAATACCGGCGACTTAATATCCGTCAGCACGATTTTTTGCAGCAATTCAAAAAAACACCCTTCGATAATTTCTTTCCATGAAAATCCTTCTTTGCCCTGCTCAAACGATCCTATGATATAGGCGATAATCATTTTGAGGGCATGTTTGTCGAGCTCGACAAAATCAATGGGGCGCAGCTTATCATTCCAGCGCTGAATATAGCTTGCACTGAATACCTTACGTATGAGATGTGGCGATACCATAGTTATAACGTATCAACAATAGTTATCTCTTGGGCTTTGATAACATCGTTTTGACCAAACGTAAATTGGGCTTTTTGCAGTTTGCCGCTTAGTGCCTGGGGTAGCCAAAAAATATCGTCGGGCCACATTTCTTGGAAAGGAAGTTCTTTTGGCGAAAACCATTTTGGATTCATTTCCTCGCTTTCTTTCGGATCACCATCCCAGTTTACCGTAAAATACACATGCACCATTTGATCCCATGCTGAATTATGGGGAAAGTAGAATGCCAGTTCGGCAACTTTATTCAAATCCTTTATGATAACACCTATTTCTTCTTGCGCCTCTCTTCGCGCCGCCTCTTCTATTGTTTCTTGGCTGTTCACTTTTCCGCCGACCCCATTCCATCTATTCATGCCAAATCCCCGCTTCTTCATTGCCAAACATATATCACTAATCACGCTTTCCGTTTTCTTTACCAAAAAAACAAGTGTAGTATTTCTTAATGTGTTCATACGTTCATCATTGATTCTCTTGCACCTTTGCCTTATATCCTTCTAGTGGATTCGTATGGACTCCCTTGCTTGTTTCAAGGGTAAAGCGTTTTTTGTTTTTCTCAAATTTTTCTTCGATCGCTTGTGAGAAATCTATATCCATTTTATAGGAAATGACAGTGAGATACATCATGATATCTGCCAACTCTTCGGCGATTTTTCTCTTTTTTTCAGGATCGGCGATAATATGTGCGATCTCTTCGTTGGAAAGCCAGCGAAAACATTCAGCCAATTCCCCCACTTCACTCATGAGCGCCAATATCAAATCCTTGGGATTATGAAATTGATCCCAATCAAGCTCGGCGTTGAATGCTTTGAGTTGTTCTGAAAATGCATTGATGTCCATAGCTCCTAGCCAACGCTTCCATCTTTGCGAGCGTGAAGCATAAGTTTGTTTCCGTCAGGATCAGTGATAACTGCCATACTGCATACGGGAAATTCTTCCGGGCCCATGGTAATAGGGACGCCCTTTGCTTTGAGCTCTTCACAGGCAGCCCCCACATCCTCAATAGCTAGGGCAGCCATTGTGCCGCCAGCGCCTCCCTGGCTGTAAGATCCAATCCCAAGCGTTAGGTTGCCAAGATCAAACTCAACCCACTCTCCTCCCTCTGATTCCTTACCAATCTTCATGCCAAGTACATCACGATAAAATTCCTTGCTTTTTGCAACGTCAGACACCTCATAGTAAATATAGTCGATACCGCGTATGGTCATAAACGATTTGTTTAGCGAATAAGCCTAACCTCCCTATCTTATCCTTTTAAAAAATAATGTAAATAAAAAGACCCGCCGGAATACCGGTGGGTAGTACGGGGACGTCTAGAAGACACACTCTCCGTCTTCGACTTTTTGCATCAGTTCCTCGCCGCTTTCGGTGAGCAAAAGGAGTGTGAGATTGCAAGCATCCTCTAACTCTTCTCCTTTGAATATCCTCATGTCGCACCCACAATTGCGGCATACCGGAACGTGACCCTTTCCTCGAACATAGTCAACGGTATAGCACGGATTACACCGAACAAACTCGAATGTTCGATCAAGTCGATAGGAGTAATCATGGACTGCGACTAGTCCGGCATCAATAAGTGCTGACAAACACTTTCTGTACTCTTTCGGTTCATGGGGGATATATGTGTAATCTTTCATCAGGGAAGTTCCTTTCATCTGATGAAGTCGCCTCAACACTTTCCATGACAACGGCAGGTGACGCTTTATCGCCATCGGCACATCGACATATTCTTCTGATGCCATGAGTAATTCAAGAAGTTCGTTTGTAGACTGTATGAACCACGGATAACTCGGAAGCAATGAGCCCTCTTTCATGCGGTCCAGGGTTGCCGCATATTCTTTCAACTCCGGTATGAATTCTTCTCTGCTACGCATCAGCTTCAAAACGCGGTGCCGCAAAAATCCAAGAAGAACATTAAGTCGTCTTTCATCATGATCAATTTCAGATGCGGCGGCGTTAGCCACGATAGTCGGCAAATCAGCTTCAAGAAGTTCCGAAAGGTCTTTATGGGATGTCTTAGCTGTCATGGCACTATTACCTTGAACCGATATTTTTGAGCATGCAGCTCAAAGCCATACATCCCATGACTGAGAAAATCACACCAAATCCAATGCGTGCAATCATTGGGAGTCCAACACTACCGGCAAAAATGGCAATACCGAAACAAAGTATTGTGTTAATCAAAAGACTCAATCCTAGCCACGACTTACTATCGCCGGCCTTTTTTCCTTCCAAACGCAGTTCGTTGTAGAGCTGGTCTTTACGCCGTTCAGAGTACTGCAGATTTCCCCTTAAATCTCGGATTTCACCGATATATCGCGCTTGCATTTCTGATGCGATAGCATACGGAATCATCTCTACTTTTTGATCACTCATGTCAATGTACTCAATGGCAAGCATGCCACATTCTGATGAAATGGTCAAGACTGACACTATTTAGTGTTTAAATTAAAAAAAACCGCAAAAATTGCGGTTTGTGCTTGAATTACTCATCCTCGTCATCATCTTCTTGGCTTTCGAGTAGCTCACGAAGAAAGTTGGTCGAAAGAAATGACTGAATGTCATCCGGCTGATTGGGATAGGCGGCAATCGCCATGCGAAATTTGACATCACCCATGGCAGGCGTGAGACTTTCCAAGCTCAGAGCGCCAGACTCCTTAGCTTTCATGCCAAGTTCGTAGCGCGTCAGAATGACACGGCCATCATCGAAGGGTGAGATAATTCCGACATGCATTCCTGCCCTCGTTGCAGCTGCAATTGCATCAATCCATGAATAGCTTTCGGTATCATTGAGTTCTTGGGGGCTCCAGACACGATCTGGGATATTGCCTGCACCCTTACCCTCAAGAATGATTCCCTTGAGCCGTCCGGCGCGTACCAAATCCATTAATACATGGGGTGGTGCATCAGCCGACACTCCCAAGGTGCACACATGCTGTTCGAAGCCTGGAAAAAGCTGAAGACCATTGAGTTCCGCAACGGCATCATAACGACGAAGTGGCGCCATAATACTCACATGGGGCCATGCTTTTGCGACAATCTGGCGCCCGGGTGTGTAGAATGCGTTCTTGTCCGACTCATTGCGCTTACGCACACGCGAACCATCCAACACATCGTCAATACAGACATTGAATACTCCAACGATGCCCTTGCGTGCAAACGTCTTTGCCACTTTCATGGTACTCTCGATCTGGGAATGCACCTCGCTGCCGGGTTCGTCCTTGCCCATTTGTGCTCCGATAACAAGAATTGGCTTCTGAAGCGAACCGCGGAATAGCATCGTTAGGAATGCACAGGTTTCTGCCAAAGAATCGGTCCCATGAAAAATGACGAACGCGTCATAGTCAAAGTAGACGTCTCTAATATGATATCCCAATGCTACTCGGTCGCGATGCATGAGATTGGTGGAGTCGAGCATGATCGGCACATCGACCAAAAACGTCTCAACGCGT
The DNA here is from genome assembly GCA_038065255.1 of Patescibacteria group bacterium. Lineage (NCBI taxonomy): Bacteria > Patescibacteria group bacterium. The sequence continues at coordinate 3,485 of JBBTRI010000020.1, read as the reverse complement.
TTTGGCAAATTGAGTCCTTCAAGGAGTTCATGGGCAGATTTCGCCGGACGCAGAGGCCTGCCGGTCATGCCAAGCGTACCCCCGGTATTGATGACGTATACTTTTAAAGGTTCGCATGTTTTATTCACGCGATAATCCTCTCAAAAAACAGTGAAAAAGTCAAGGGGTCATTCTCTATTGTTCTATAACGATATATTGTCCTTCTTCTAATGCATGGATTAGGAGGCCTTGGTCGCCATACTGTCGTAATTCTTCATATGCCGTCTTCCAATCAATAGGTCCGCGTGGGTCGTCTTTGCCGTATTCGGATAAGTAGTGCGCAAGAAATTTGATCGGGAGGATTCCAAGCCCATCCATGCATTTTCGCCAGTCGCATGTCCAAAATGACTTTGCTAAGGCATGGGAACTTGCTGAGTTTGTAGCGACAACTTTATTTTCAAAAAGTTTCGACAGATCAAACTTTTTCAACCAATACTGAATGAGATGATCATCTCCTCCATGAAGATAGACAGCATGAGATCGGTGAAGCTGTTCCTTAAATGTATCCGGAAATGCAAGCTCAAGAATGGGATGGACGTCTTGAGTGAACAAAAGTTGGATAGCAGTAGTATCTTCGGCAAACTTTTCTTCCCAGTCTTCACGAGGTTGAGCGAATGCACAAATAAGTAATCGTGGAGATGTGCCAAAATCTTTCACCACTTCATGAAAAAATGCCCTACCTTCGTCAGAAGAGTTTCCAATCCCACCAGAGTTCAATATATATTTTATCATAGCTGTACAATGTATTCCCATCCGGGTTTCCAGCTTTTTGTTTTCCGCCAATCATCGTGCAATGCTTCTTTCCATGTTTTTCTTTTTAGGAGAACATCAAGCGACAATTGCGGGGCTTTGTGCGCTACTATACCTATGTGCTTCCGGTCATAATTTTTCTTAAGAAAATCAATAAAGTCGGTGACTCGCGCTTTAACATCTTCATAACTCTCCCCTTCAGGAAATGGTTTTTCAATACACTCTTCCTCCTGCATTGGTTCAACAATATCCGATGAAGTGCCGTTTAACATTCCATAGTTGCACTCACGCAATCTTTCATCAGGAATAATCGGTGCAACTCCTTCAAAAGTAAGTTTAGCGGAATCAACGGCACGCCTCAGATCAGAACAGAAAATGACATCAAATTTTTTGTCTCTTATCTGCTCTTTCAAATCAATTGACTGCTTCACGCCGAGCTCAGAAAGTTCAACATCTTTCCAGCCGGAGGAAATATGCTGTTGGTTATCAGTTGTGGTGCCATGGACAAAATACGTTATGTGAATTGACATATTTTTATATATTTTTATCATTACATCCCCTCCCAAACTTCGGGATGCCTTCTTAGATATCGAAGCCCATGGCCGATCTGTTCATCTGAGTGGGTATTGAAGAATTCTTGAAATGTCCGCCATTTCATATCTTGTATTTCTTTGGGGTCAAGAATAATCGCTCTCGTCTTCGCACTCGTGCAAAGAAAATAATGCAATAGCACATCTTGTTCGTGAATCTCAAAAACCGCGAATACTTTTTCAATAGCCACATCTATTCCCAATTCCTCCCGCGCTTCCCGCACCACGGTCATAGCCGGCGCCTCGCCCCTCTCGACAGTACCTGAAGGAAATGCCCATCGATTCGGAAGTATATTCTTGGTTGAGGCACGCTGAATGAAGAGAATGTTATTCCCCTCATGCAGTACAAGAGCAGTGTGGTCTTGCATATTTATTCTGGGCTGGCAATTACCTTTTGGTGTGTGACAAAGTAAAACCCGAGATCGCCCTTTGTTCTGCCCATGCCGGATTGCTTGTACCCGCCAAAGGGAGCATTAGTGGAAAAATACGAACAACCGTTGATACTTACCTGTCCTACCTCAAGTGCGTGTGCCACGCGGTTTGCACGAGTAGTATCGCCTGAATACACAAATGCACTCAGACCATAGGGAGTTGCATGCGCGATCGCAAGCGCTTCATCCTCTGTGCGGAAAGAAAGTACGGATAAGCAGGGGCCAAATACTTCTTCCGTAACAATTCGCATATCCGGCGACACATTGGTAATGAGCGTCGGGAGATAGTAGGCGCCATTAAGCCCTTCAGGACGAGTGCCGCCTATGACAATAGTCGCCCCTTTTGTGCGCGCATCTTCCACTTGGCTTTCAAGCAGTTCGAGTTGGCGTTTTGCAACCAATGGGCCGACTGTTGTTGACTCATCCAAGGGATCGCCGACTTTTTGCTCGGAAATAATTCCTGTTAATTTTTCTATCGTTTTATCCATGATTGATTCATGGACAATGAGGCGCTTCAAAGCACAGCAGATTTGGCCGGCATTAGAAAAACGTTCTTGGTATACCGACAAGCAAACACGATCAAGATCAACATCGTCAAAGATAATTCCCGGCGATGACCCACCCATTTCAAGTACTACCGGTATGAACTTTTCGGCCGCCTTTTGATAGGCGAGCTTTCCCACGCGAGTACTTCCGGTAAAAAGAATAAGGTCAATGTCACTGTCAAAAAGCATCTCGCCTACTTTTCCGTCTCCATAGAGGCAGGTAAATACCCCTTCGGGAAATCCGGCTTCGCACATAAGCTCTGCAAGGAGCTGTGATGTAAGCGGCACTTCTTCAGAATGTTTGAACACGACCGTATTTCCTGCCAAAAGCGGCTGTCCAATTGCAATGAGAAACTGCGAGGTCGGATAGTTCCACGGAGCTATTGCCGCTGCAACGCCGTAGGGCTCAAAATGCAATTCCGTTACACGGCCATTCTCGTCATCCAATACTTGTGGCGCAAGGACCTTTACTGATCGCTCGATATTCAGCTCAAGCATTACATCACGACTATTGCACTCCGCGCGACTCTGAGTAATAGGTTTACCCATTTCCTTTGTTTGCAGTAGTGCAATTTCGTCAGTGCGTTTTCGATAGAGCTCAAGAAATTTCTGAAAATACGCCCCTCGCTCTATCGGCGTAAGCGCTCGCCAGGCAGGAAGTGCTTTCCGAGCGGATGCAACAGCGTAGCGAACATCGTCTTCTGTCGATATGGGTACGCGTCCTATTTCTTCGTATCCTCGTGCAGGGTTTGTGGAAATGAGTTCTGTTGGCATATGTATTATTTTATGGACTCTTCTTTATAATAACTTTTCAGCTTTTTTCTGATTTATTACTGTTTCTTAAAGAGATCTAAAATTTCTTCAAAACTTTGGAATGAATAGTCAGCTTCATCTGACTTCTTCCACATCAAACCTGCTTTAATTCCCACTTGTTTCGCGGGTCTCACATCTTTTCCGATATGATTGCCGATATATAGTATTTCGTAGGCCGGTATTCCGCTTAATTCAACCATTTTATAAAATCCATCCAGTGCTGGCTTCGGCTGTTTTACCATACCAGCACTCAAAATATGTGTAAACCAGCCCTGATTGATTCCGAGAGATACGAGAACTTTCTCAAGATTAATGTT
>JBBTRI010000019.1:46973-66963 GCA_038065255.1 Patescibacteria group bacterium | reverse complement strand
CCGAACAATAACAAGAATGTGGTTTGGTTTCATTCGGTTGGCGATCACGCTATTTGTGAGATCTGACAGTTAGTATACTTGAATTTACCGTATTCTTCAGATAGAGTAAGGAATACACATAAAAAATATATGGCAACAGTATCCGATCGGGAAAAAGAAATACTTGACTATTGGGAAAAAGAGCGCATTTTCGAGCGTTCTGTTGCTGAGCGCCCAGAAGACAGACCATATGTCTTTTATGATGGTCCGCCATTTGCGACAGGATTACCTCACTATGGGCACATTTTAAGTTCCGTCATCAAAGATGTTGTTCCTCGCTACTGGACCATGAAGGGGTATCGCGTACGCCGCCGATGGGGATGGGATTGCCATGGCCTTCCTATTGAAAACTTGATCGAAAAAAAGCTTCGCATTTCCGGGAAAAAAGAAATCACAGAACAGGGTGTGGAGCATTTCAATGAGGCATGCCGCTCGGCAGTGCTCACATATACTCAGGAATGGAAAGAAATGATCCGCCGCATTGGGCGTTGGGTGGAGTTTGATAACGCCTACAAAACCATGGATTCCTCATATATGGAATCAGTATGGTGGGCGATCAAAACCATTTGGGACAAGGGATTGATTTATGAAGGCCTGAAAGTACTCATGTACTGCCCCCATTGCGAGACGCCGGTATCCAAGGCGGAGATCGCGATGGACAACAGCTACCAAGATATTACCGAAGAAGCAGTGACAGTGGAGTTTCGCGTAAGAGGACAGGAGAATACATCAATTCTTGCATGGACGACAACCCCATGGACACTACCGGGAAATGTAGCGCTTGCGGTTGGTGAGGATATCGCCTATGTAACCGTAGAAAAAAAAGATGAAGGAGCGGGAGGTCTTGTGCGATTTATTCTTGCAAAAGAGCGGATGCAGGCAGTGTTTGGCGATGATGAATTACTAATAGTAAAAGAACAAAAAGGAAGTGAACTTGTTGGTTTGGAGTATGAACCCCTGTTTGACGTACCTGCAATACGCGAGAGCGGCAAGCGGGCCTACTGTGTTGTTGCCGGAGATTTTGTAACAACCAATGAAGGTACCGGCATAGTGCATACGGCAGTGATGTACGGCGAAGATGACTACAATCTTGGCGTCGCACTGGGGCTGCCCATGGTGCAATTGCTTAACGATCGTGCGGAATACAATGAACTTGCACCGGATTTTTTGCGCGGGATCTATATTAGGCAAGCGGAAAAAAATATAAAAAAACATCTTGAGGAGAATGGATTGCTATTTGCGCGTGAGCAGAACACTCATTCATATCCGCATTGCTGGCGCTGTGATACGCCGCTTATCTATAATGCGATTCCCGCATGGTTTATTAATATCCAAAAAATCAAATCCCGCTTAATTGAATTGAATGAAAACATTTCCTGGTATCCCGAGCATCTCAAGCATGGAAGGTTTCTGAACATTCTCCAAACAGCTCCCGATTGGAATATTTCCCGCAACAGGTATTGGGCCACACCACTGCCGTTTTGGCGTTGCACCAACACAGCATCCTGTACTGCCGTTACGTGCATTGGCAGCGTGCGCGAACTTAAAGAGCAAGCCCTTAATTTTAATGCCGTGTTTTCAACTGATATCATTGATGATATTGATCTTCACAAACATGTTGTCGATCAGATTAAGCTGAAGTGCGATCACTGCGGCGGAGTGATGGATCGCATCCCGGAAGTAATTGACTGCTGGGTTGAATCTGCATCTATGCCATTTGCGGAATTTCACTATCCGTTTGAGAATGAGGAGGTTTTCAAAAAGCGCTTTCCCGGACAGTATATTGCGGAATATATTGCACAGACACGAGCTTGGTTTTATTACATGCACGTGATATCAACCCTCCTGTTTGATAGCGTAAGTTTCCAGCACTGTGTTACGACCGGAACGATTTTGAATGAAAAAAAAGAAAAACTCTCAAAGTCAAAAATGAATTATACGGATCCGTGGGCGATCATTGAACAGTATGGCGTAGATGCACTGCGGTATTATCTCATGACGAGTGTTGTGATGGATGCCGACAATCTGTTCTTTAATGATCGCGAAGTGCGCGAGGTGTATAATAAGGTTGTGGGTATGCTTTGGAATGTCACAGAATACTACGCGCTCTATGCCAAAGAGGACACCCTCGGAGAATCGACGTTGTCATCTCACTCTCTTGATCGCTGGATTCTTTCCAAAACTCAATCTCTTGTAAAAGAAGTAACGGAGCATATGGACCACTACGCTACTGTAAAAGCAGGCAGGCCCATCCGAGCGTTCATTGATGATCTATCGACATGGTATCTTCGCCGTTCACGCGACCGCTTTAGAAGTGAAGTGGAAGGTGATGTGCGTGCTGTACGGGCAACACTTCGAGAAGTGCTTTCGGTAACAGCTCGCATTATTGCGCCGTTCATGCCGTTTTTGGCAGAGATGATTGCCAAAGAAGTTTCCCTTGGCGAGTCGGTGCATTTGGTAGCGTGGCCCGAGGTAGATGAATCACTCATTGATCTGCAGCTCGAAGAGAATATGGCTACTGTCCGCGCAACGGTGGTTGTCGCTCATTCATTGCGCGCAGAAAGTGGCATACGGCTACGTCAGCCGCTTTCGGAATTGGTGTGTACACATGATGTCCCCGCCGACCTGCTTGATATCGTCAAAGAAGAAGTGAATGTGAAGATGGTATGTATTCAAAAAGAGTTGCCGACGGGGGATGGATGGATGGCAAAACAAGATGGGGATAGAGGTATTGCGCTGAACACTGTTCTTACCGATGCACTGCACGAGGAGGGTACGTTACGCGAACTCGTGCGGGCTATTAATGCATTCCGAAAAGAGCGAGGACTCACCGTTCGTGATTTGGTAGCACTGTATGTGTCGACAGATGATATGCATATTCTTTCAGTCATTCAAAAAAATACTGATTACCTCAAAAAACATGTGCTTGCGCGAGATATTGTCGTTGAAGCACGGAGTGATGCAAGTACTGTTACCATAAACGAGAGCACTATTGCTCTTGCCCTTGTTTCATAAATACCCGCCATGCTTGCCTATATACAGGGAACAATTATATCGAAAGAAGGGCAGTCGATTATTATTGATGTTGGCGGCCTTGGGTATCGCGTTGCCGTAACGGACGCGTTCAACCATTCCCATGCGCTTGGTACTAAGATCGCATTGCACCTCCACTACCACCTGCGTGAAAATACCGCCGAACTGTATGGATTTCACGAACAGCGAGAATTGGGACTCTTTGCACAACTCCTTGCAATATCCGGCATTGGGCCGAAAACAGCGCTTGGCATTCTGAATGCATGCACTGTTGATGCAATTCATCGTGCGGTAGGCATGGGAGATGCGGGATTGCTTAAGACATTGTCAGGTATTGGATCAAAAACAGCAGAGCGCATCATTATTGAACTGAAAGGAAAACTTCATGGAATCGGACTATCGCAGAGTGCGCATACTCAAAATGATACAGATATTATTGATGCGCTTGTAAGTCTTGGATATTCCCAGATCGATGCATGCACTGCTGTGTTTGCACTCGATACTACCATAGAAGGCGTCGAAGCTCGTTTGAAAGCGGCACTCAAAACTCTTGGGAAGAGTGCAAGATAATCCCATTGTATGACAGAGCATATCAAGCCAGAAGAATGGAATGCTTTTTTTGTCCAACAGGAACACCCTCCTTTTTTGCAGAGCCATGAATGGGGTGTATTCCAAGAAAAAAGAGGATTTCGTATCATGCGGAAAATCTATGGTACCGCATCCGGAAATGCAGCAGTACAGGCCATTCGTTATCCACTTATAGGCAAATACGGATATTGGTATGCACCGTACTACCCGCTTCTTGCTAGTGAAGAGTACCAACAATTTTTTAACGACTGTTCGCATGCTGACCCTCAGTCAATTTTTGTGCGGTTTGAACCAAAAAAAACGTTGGAGCAGGCCAGTATTTTGCGAACCAAAGAGCTTACGCCGTCAACGACACTTCTTCTCTCTCTCTCGCCGGATATCTCGACACTTCTGAATCAGATGCATCCGAAAACACGGTACAATATCGGACTTGCTAGTCGAAAAGGGGTCGTCGTGCAACGAGCCCTGCCACATGATGCATCCTACCAAGACTGGTGCCAACAAGCGATCAAGCTGTTTCGTTCAACCGGCGAGAGGCAATCGTATCGCGTACAAACGGAAGACTATTATCGGTTGTTGTTTTCGTCATTTGTGCATGGAGAATCTGATCATATGCACGCATCAATCCATTTGTATTGCGCATGGTATAGCGATACAATGATCGGGGCAATTCTCGTGGTAACCTTTGGTGGCGTTGCCACATATCTCTATGGCGGCAGCGCGTCGGAGTATCGTGAAGCGATGGGCGCCTATGCGCTGCAGTGGACAGGCATTCAAGACGCCCAAAGCATGGGGTGCCATGCGTACGATTTTTGGGGGATTGCCGATACTGATGACTCAAGTCATCCTTGGAGCGGCATCACACGTTTCAAAAAAGGATTTGGAGGCATTGCCGTCAGCCGCCCCGGAACATTTGATAGTGTTACTAAGCCGCTGCAGTACCGTTTGTATAACATCCTTCGGAGAGTACGAAGGACGCTTGGCGGGGCGCAAAAGCGATAAGATACGCATCCGTCGTTCAATGGATAGGACGCGGGCCTCCGAAGCCTGAAATGCAGGTTCGATTCCTGCCGGGTGCACCAAAATCTGACTTTTTTCAATTTGACCGATTTTTTGGTTGGCGGTCTATATATTTTTTATGATATCTTGGGTGAATCAAAAAATCACAGTTAAGGATGCAGGCAAAAAAGGAGTCGGCTCTTTCGCCAATGCACCGATAGTCAAAGACGAAATTATAGTTGTTCAAGGCGGTCGGATCATGAACTATAAACACATTAAGGAATCGGACTATAAACCTTTTTGCGATCACTGTTTTCAAATAGAAGAAGGCTTTCTTATTTGTCCGATAGAGCCAATGAAGGAAAGATTAGATGGTGTCTTTCAGATCAACCACTCCTGCAATCCAATCTGCGGTTTTCGAGGGCAAGTCGTTTTGGTAGCCATGAGAGATATCCAAACTGGAGAAGAAATAACGTATGATTATGCAATGACTGATGCCAACTGGCATGATGTGACTTGTACAGAAATGGAATGTCTTTGTGGCGAAAACAATTGTAGACGCATGGTTTCTGGCGAAGATTGGAAGCGCAAGGATTTACAAGAAAAGTATAAGGGATACTTTTCAACATTTATACAACAACTTATTGAGAAAAATTAAAAATCTTCATTACCGTCAAAGAAAAAACAGAAACGAATAACCATATGCAATCAATTACGTGGGATGATTTTACAAAAATAGAATTACGAGTCGGAACAATTATTGCCGTCGAAGATTTTCCCGAAGCCAGAAAACCCGCCTACAAACTTTCCGTTGATCTTGGCGAGTTTGGCGTCAAACAATCCAGCGCTCAAATTGTGGATCTGTATACAAAAGAACAACTACATGGCAAGCAAGTGCTTTGCGTTATAAATTTTCCAAAAAAGAGAATCGGCCCTTTTGAATCCGAAGTGTTAGTAACCGGCCTTTATCGGGCGAATGGAACTGTCGTTCTGGCTGTTCCTGACCAATCAGTGCCAAATGGCGCAAAGCTCGGATAGAGCTATGCAAACTCAGTACCAACAACTTCTAGGCGGCGCATTTGATCTTGTATGCTTTGATCTTGAGACGAATGGTTTTGAGACTGATACGGCTATTGTTGAAATTGGTGCCATAAAAATAAAAGCGGGAATGCTCAATGAATTTCCTCAAGGTGCAGAAGAATTTCATTCCCTTATCGCTTTTGACGGCATTCCGAATCCCGATGCGTTTGCTGTCCATAAGATTTCTCTCGAAGTACTACAAAAGCAGGGGAGTCCTTTGCGAGATGTTCTTACGAGGTTTACTCAATTTACCGAAGGCGCGGCGTTGTTAGGGCAAAACGTTATTGCATTTGATCTTCGTATTCTTAATTTTCATCTTGCACGGCATTCGCTTGTCTTGCAGTGCCCGGCGGTATTTGATACAAAATTTCTTGCGCGCAAACTCCTGAACATCCCGTCATATAGCCTCCAATCGCTTGTGAGCCATCTCGGCGTCGATCATGCGCCAACACATCGCTCGCTTGATGACGTAATCGCAACCATTAAAGTTTTTCAAAAGCTTCTTGAAAAAAAGTATAACATTCAATAACTCCGGAAGTGTCGCACAAAGAAAAAATGTCATGCACTTTCTGTTGAAAACTGGCAAATTTCCTTATTATTTTAAGATTTATGGTGTGGATAACATGTGGATAGAAACATCATATCTGTTGATACATTAATTCCTCAAATACTAATTTTTATTATATTTATAATACTTTTCCCCTTTATTGCTTATAAATATACGGAAATTTCCTGTGTACGCCATAATGTGAATAGCGCTCTTGACAGTCTTGAGTAAAGAAGCTATGCTAGGCATACCGTAGTGGTGCTTTTAGAAGTGCGGGGAAACATTCAATTCAATGCAGTTTTTCAATACAAAGCGCCTCAATTAGTGTAGAGAGTCGATTCAGTAATCACCAAAAAGATTTTATTGGTGTTTTTTTTGTTCATTTGCGGACCCTTTGGGAAGTCATCCCACGGGCAGACACGAGGGGGAAAATAATCACTCATGAATTGCCGTAAAGACTTTTATGCACATGCCAAAAACACAACGAAAGTATTTTACCAAAGAACATGATGTTACTCCGCTTCCCGATCTTATCGAAGTCCAAAGGGATTCGTATAAGTGGTTTGTTAGCGAGGGGCTTAAGGAGCTTTTTGACGAAATTTCTCCCGTTACCGATTTTACGGGTCGTGATTTGGAGCTTTGGTTTACCGATTATTATTTTGATGACCCGAAGTTTGATGAAAAGACAAGTTTGACGCGCAATCTCACGTATGAGCGGGCGCTTTGGATCAAAACAAAGCTTGCAAACAGGAGAACAGGAGAAGAAAAAGAACAAGACATTTTCTTGGGCGATTTCCCTGTCATGACCGACCGCGGGACATTTATTGTAAATGGCGTTGAACGTGTCGTGGTATCGCAGCTGATCAGATCCGCGGGCGTTTATTTTTCTTCAACAACGTATCGCGGCCAAGAAAAGCGGTTTTATGGCGCAAAGCTTATCCCAAACCGTGGAGCATGGCTTGAATTTGAAACTGATGAAAACAATATCATTTGGGTGAAGATCGATCGAAAGCGGAAAATACCCGTTACCGCATTTTTGCGCGCTATGGGGTATGGCACGAATGAGGAGATAGAGAAAGTATTTGAAAAAATCGATGTGCATCCTGAAATGCGCTTTATCGAAACAACATTAGGGAAAGATCCTTCAATCGATGAAGAGAGCGGGCTGATAGAGGTGCATAAGCGCATTCGCCCCGGAGATCTCGCGACCCCCGATACTGCTCGCGGCTTGATCCATGATATGTTTTTCCGGTTTGATCGCTATGATTTGAGTCGTGTGGGCAGGCACAAGCTTAACCAATGTTTTAATCAGGATGTTTCTCCGAAAGAAAAGGAATTCCGAGTGCTTAGGAAAGAAGACTTGGTAAGTATTATTGCTGAAATTATCCGCTACAATGTTTCTCAGGAAGAGCCCGACGATATTGATCATTTGGGCAATCGGCGCATTCGGGGCGTTGGAGAACTTATTCAAAATAAATTTCGCATGGGGCTGGTTCGCATGCGCAGGATTATCTGTGATCGCATGAGTACGCTGGATATTACCGCAATCACCCCCACAAAACTTATCAATGCCCGTCCTGTTATTTTGGCCGTGAAGGAATTTTTCATGTCCTCGCAGCTGTCGCAATTCATGGATCAAGTGAATCCGTTATCCGAACTTGAACATAAACGGCGTATTTCCGCATTGGGACCGGGCGGTTTGAGTCGTGAACGCGCAGGTTTTGAAGTGCGCGATGTGCACTCTACGCACTATGGTCGCATTTGCCCGATTGCAACGCCGGAAGGTCCGAATATCGGCCTCGTGGGACACTTAGCGTCCTATGCGCGCATTAATGAATACGGATTTATCGAAACGCCATTTAGAAAAGTAGTGATAGAAAAAGATGGGCGCGCACGCGTCACTGACGATATTGTATACATGGATGCATTTACCGAAGAAAAACACATTACAACTGCAGCCACGACGCTCTTAGATGAAAAGGGATATTTTCTTTCTGAAAAAGCCGAAGTGCGCAAATTTGGCCAACCGGCAATGGAAGACAGCGCATCAGTCGAATATATGGATGTCGCTCCTAATCAAATTGTAAGCGTATCAACATCATCTATCCCGTTTCTTGAACATGATGACGCATCACGTGCTTTGATGGGTTCGAATATGCAACGCCAAGCCGTGCCGTTGGTCCGTCCGCAATCTCCTGTTGTTGGTACCGGCATTGAAGGCCGCTCGGCATATGATTCCGGCCGTATGATTATTTCCGAAGATGACGGAGTGGTTGTGGGTGTGGAGGCAGATCAGATTAATGTGCAGACGAAGGATGGAGAAGTAAAAAGCTATTCACTGCAGAAGTTCCAGCGCTCGAATGCTTCGACATGCTTAAATCAAAAACCAATTGTTTCGCTTGGCGATTCAGTAAAGGCCGGAGCGGTGCTTGCAGATGGGCCGGCAACGGAACTGGGAGAGCTTGCGCTGGGACAAAATGTGACTGTGGCATTCATGTCGTGGGAACTTGGCAGCTATGAAGATGCTATTTTGATCAACGAACGCCTTGTGCATAATGATCGGTACACGTCCATTCATATTGAACATTACCCCCTCGCAGTGCGCGACACAAAGTTGGGACCGGAAATTATTACTCGCGACATTCCGAATGTGAGCGAAGAGAAATTGAAAGACCTCGATGAAGACGGCATTATTCGTATTGGTGCCGAAGTAAAGTCGGGTGATATTTTGGTAGGCAAGATCACGCCAAAAGGAGAAACAGAACTCTCTCCTGAAGAAAAACTTCTCCGCGCGATTTTCGGCGAAAAAGCAAAAGACATACGTGATTCTTCTCTGTATATGGAGCACGGCGAACACGGCAAAGTTATTGATATAAAGATTTTTTCACGTGACAATGGCGACAAGCTTCCTTCTGGAGTTATTAAAAACGTACAGGTGACGGTTGCACATTTGCGCAAAATCCAAGTCGGCGACAAAATGGCAGGTCGTCATGGCAACAAAGGCGTTATTTCTCGCGTGGTAGCGGCAGAGGATATGCCATTTATGGAAGATGGCAGGCCGGTGGATATAGTATTGAGTCTTTTGGGTGTTATTTCTCGTATGAATCTTGGACAGCTGCTCGAGACTCACTTGGGCATGGCTGCACATAAACTTAATATCAAAGTTGCAACACCGGCGCTTGATGGCATTCCCGAAGAAAAGATCAAAGATTTGCTGGCTCAAGCAGGCTATGCTGTGGATGGGAAGCACCAGCTCTATGATGGCCGTACCGGCGAACCATTCCGCTTGCGCACCGTTGTGGGATGCATGTATATGATGAAGCTCATCCATATGGTTGAAGATAAAATCCATCAACGCTCGATTGGGCCCTATTCGCTTATTACCCAGCAGCCATTGGGTGGTAAGGCGCAATCCGGTGGCCAGCGTTTCGGTGAAATGGAAGTATGGGCATTGGAGGCATATGGCGCAGCACATACTCTGCAGGAAATATTAACAATCAAATCGGACGACGTGTCGGGCCGTTCGAAAGCATACGAAGCAATCATCAAGGGCGAGCCTATCCAAAAACTCAATGTCCCCGAAGCATTCAACGTGCTCGTGAGGGAGTTGAAAGGTCTCTGTCTTGATGTTGAACTTATGCGCGAGAAAGATAAAGATTCAAAGCGAAAGTAACACGTATGGCATACGACGAAAAAAAAGATTCAATCCACTCATTTGAAGATTTCGATGCAATCCGCCTGAAGCTTGCTTCTGCGGATGATATTGCACGATGGTCCTATGGCGAAGTAACACGCCCCGAGACTATCAATTACCGCACCCAGCGTCCGGAAAAAGACGGTCTTTTTTCAGAGCGCATTTTTGGCCCGACAAAAGATTGGGAATGTTATTGCGGTAAGTACAAAAAAATTCGCTATAAAGGAATCATTTGCGACAAATGCGGCGTAGAAGTCACGCGTTCCATTGTTCGCAGAGAACGCATGGGTAATATTGATTTGGCAGCGCCCGTTTCGCATATTTGGTTTTTGCGTGGCGTGCCTTCCAAAATCGGCATGTTGCTCGATATGTCTGTGCAGAATCTGGAAAAAGTCCTCTACTTCGCAAGTTTTGTCGTGATCAGCGTTGATGAACAGATTAAGGCCGATACGACTCAGCAACTCCGCGATGAAGGAAAATCAAAAAGGAAATCTATCGATCAAGATATTAATCGCCGCGGAAATGAACTGCGTAGCAAGCTCGAGACAGCTCAGAATGCAGCAGAAAAAAAGGATATCGAAAAACAATTGACTGCTCTGGAGAAGGAAAAGGTGGAAAGTATGGGAAAGATTGATGATGCGCTTCGGTCGGCAGAAGAAGATCTTAAGCAGCTCAAGCCATTACGCATTATGAGCGATATTTCCTATCGCGATCTTTCGATGAAATACGGCCACCTCTTTGAAGCAAATATCGGTGCGGAGGCCATTACGACACTCCTGTCTAAAATCGATCTGAAGGCACTGCATAAACAACTTCTTAAAGAAATTGAAGAAACCCAAGGGCTGAAGTATGAAAAACTTGTCCGTCGCGCAAAGCTTGTGAAAAGTTTTATGCATAATGGTATCAAGCCCGAAAGCATGGTGCTTTCTCGCATTCCCGTTATTCCACCCGACCTTCGTCCGATGGTTGCGCTCGATGGCGGCCGCTTTGCCACATCCGATTTGAACGACCTCTATCGTCGTGTTATTAATAGAAATAATCGCTTAAAACAACTCGTTGAACTTAAAGCTCCCGAAGTAATCTGTCGCAATGAAAAGCGCATGCTTCAGGAGGCAGTGGACGCACTTATTGATAATTCTGCGCGGCATGGCAAAACCGTCATGGCTTCCACGGGGCAGAAGCGGCAGCTTAAGAGTCTTGCAGACATGCTGAAAGGGAAGCGCGGACGCTTCCGTCAGAATCTGCTCGGTAAGCGCATCGATTATTCCGGTCGAAGTGTTATTGTCGTCGGTCCTTCGCTTAAAATCCATCAATGCGGATTGCCAAAAACTATGGCACTGGATCTTTTTAAGCCATTTGTCATGGGGCAGCTTATTAGCAGGGGATATGTATACAATGTCAGAAGCGCTTCAAGATTTATTGAGTCAGGCCGCGATGAAGTATGGGATATTCTGGAAGATATTGTTCGTGATTCCTATGTACTCCTCAATCGCGCACCAACATTGCACCGTCTAGGCATTCAAGCATTCAAACCTATTCTTATTGAAGGCAAGGCTATTCAGATTCACCCGCTCGTTTGTCCGGCGTTTAATGCAGACTTTGACGGTGATCAAATGGCTGTCCACGTGCCACTTTCGGCTGAGGCGCGAGAAGAGGCGGAAACGCTCATGCTTGCAAGCCGCAACTTGCTTAAACCTGCAACAGGAGATCCGATTGCAATGCCAAATCAAGACATCGTTCTTGGCGCATTCCATATGACGTACATGGATGAAGATGAAGAAGCGCGGAGCGAGGGTATTAAGACATTCGCATCTGAAACAGAAGGCATTACGGCATATTTACTGAAAATGATCACATTGCAAGAAAAGATTTTTGTGCGGCCCACTGCAACACTGTCTGAAAAACTCACCCCTCAAGATCGTGAGAAGAAGCGTATTGAAACAACAATCGGACGCATATTGTTTAATGCCAGCTTGCCGCCGGAAATCCCGTTTTACAACACATCGCTTGAAAAGAAAAAGCTTAGCGAAATTGTTCTATTATCGCTTGAGCGATGCGGCATGGTGCGCACGGCGCAACTCCTGGACCACATTAAAGAAATTTGCACCAAATACTTGACAGAATCGGGCATGTCGTTTGGTATGGCGGACATTCCGACGCTGCCTGAAAAGCCTGCATTGATTCGTGATGCGGAAAAGCGCATTGATGACGTGCAAAACCAATATGATATGGGCTTGCTGACGTCCCAGGAACGCAAGAGTCGCGTCATTACTATTTGGACAGAAGTGCGTGATAAAATTGCAAAGATGAGTGAAGCGGCTCTCGACCGAAAGGGCTCAACGTATTCCATTATCAGATCCGGGGCGCGCGGCAGTTGGACGCAGTTGAATCAAGTCGTCGGTATGAAGGGCTTGGTGGCAAACCCGGCGGGAGAAATTATCGAACTTGCCATAAAAAGCAGTTTTAAAGAAGGACTTGATGTGTTGGAATTTTTCATTTCAACTCACGGAGCGCGTAAAGGTTTGGCAGATACTGCACTTCGCACATCAAGCGCAGGATACCTCACGCGCCGTTTGGTGGATGTGGCGCAGGATATTGTGGTGACAGAAGAGGATTGCGGTGATCGAACTGGCTTTACGATGACAAAAAAAGATATTGGACATGATGGGGATTTTGGCGAACGGGTTATCGGACGCACTATTGCGCAAGACGTGCTTTCAGCGAAGAAAAAAGTTGTCCTCAAGTCAGGTGAGCTCGTTACGAAATTAAATCAACACGTCTTTCGTGATGAAGAGGTTGAATCAGTCGCAATCCGTTCCCTTCTTACATGTACTACGCTCGATGGCATTTGCAGACAGTGCTACGGCATAGACCTTGCATATAACGAAATGGTAAAAGAAGGCACAGCTGTTGGTATTATCGCTGCGCAGAGTTTGGGTGAACCGGGTACACAGCTGACTATGAGAACGTTTCATACGGGAGGTGTGGCGCAAGCAGATATCACTCAAGGGCTGCCTCGCGTTGAAGAGCTTTTTGAAGCGCGGCCGCCAAAGAATAAGGCACTCATTGCCGAAGTAGGAGGCAAGGCATCGATTCATGAGCGCGCTCGATCTACTGTTGATGCCCAAGGAAAAGAACTGCTCCGTACTGCAGAAGGAAAAAAGATTATTTCCATTGAGTTTGATGATATCGAAGAAGATGTGTATCGTTTTTCTCCAAAAAAGAAAACAGAGAGCATTCTTGACGATGTCCAAAACCGTCCAAAGAAGAAAAAGGGAACCCTTGAATTAAAAACGGAAGACGGTGCGCATGTGAAGAGCGGCGATATTCTTTTTGTCAGTGCAGAGGGAATTGAGGTGAAATCGCGGCGGGATGGTAAGGCAAAGATTGAAAAACTTTCTGTAAAGGTGCAAGTGCCGGTCAGAAGCGAAAAAGAATATATTGTTCCTGCGGGCGCATTTATCATCATTAAAGACGGCGATACTATTGAGCCTGGTGATGCGCTTACCGAAGGAGATCTTGATCTGCAAATTATATTTAAGTTCAAAGGCAAGGAGGCAACCCAGAAATACATTATCAATGAGATTCAGCATATTTATTCGTCACAGGGGCAAAAGATCAACGACAAACATATCGAAGCGATCGTGCGCCAGCTTTTCTCGCGCATCTATGTGACTGATTCTGCGGAAACTGATCTTATTGCAGGCGAGGTTGTAGAGCGGGGAGAGTTTATTGAATCGAATCTTATTGCAAAAAAAGCAGATAAACAGGAAGCAAAAGGACGCGAGCTGTTGATGGGAATTACGAAGGCGTCACTTTCAACGCGCAGCTGGCTTTCTGCCGCATCTTTCCAGGAAACAGCACGCGTATTGATCAATGCCGCGGTGACCGGCAAGGCGGATTATCTGCGAGGCCTCAAAGAGAATGTAATTATTGGAAGACTTATTCCTGTCGGAACAGGATACGAGGAGAGGAAACGTCGGAGAGATATAAAAACCAACATAGTTTAGGGTGTTGTAAGCGAGGGAATTGATGGAGTGCAGCCTTGTCTGTTGGGATGCAAGCGGGTATACTGAATAGTATCTTCATAGATGGTATAGCCATGAAAAAAGGAGGAAAACAAGCTCGCTCACCGAGTGGTACGGCGCGCGCATTAGGAATCATGCTGCGACGCGTTTTTTCGTTTGAATACATCCCTCACCATATACGGCAAGGCATCGGAATTATGTTTCTATTTGTGCTCGCAGGACTCTCTGCGCTCAGCCTTTTTGGTTTGGCTGGAAGATTTGGAGAATGGATAGCGGAAGGGTTGTCGGTGCTCTTTGGTTTTACAAAATATTTATTCCCCTTCATTGTGTGTGCTCTGGCGCTTACACAGTTTTCCCATGATTCAAAAGAAGAGTCTGTGCATCCGCTTATCTATGCTACGAGTGTTGTTTTTTTTCTTCTGTCATTCACGGCGTTTTGGCATCTTCATTTTCCAATAGAGCAGAGTTGGCAAGCAGCGCTTGAAGGGCAGGGCGGCGGTGTAGCTGGATATTTTCTTTCGTACTCGTTATCAAATATTATCGGATTTTGGGGCGCGCTTCTGGTGTTGAGCGCCCTCTTTATCAGTTCATGCCTTATTCTTCTCAACACGTCGTTGAAGAATTTTTTTGTTCAGATTCGGGAGGTGTGTAGTGGGATCGTACAGCAATTGCAAACACGACGAATTCCTACGCAGGCTTCTATTCGGTTTGATCCTCTCCACAATGAAGAGGAAGATCAAGAAGAGCTTATTGAATTTTCAAAAAAACAAACTCCGCTAGAGGAAGAAAAAGAACAAATTCGAATTCCTGCCGTTCACCAAGAAGAACACGGAGAAAAAATGGAAGTGCGCAAACTGCCCAAGAAAAAAATTCCCATCCATCTTTCGCTTGATTTGCTTTCCAATAAAGTGCTGCAGCCTACAAGTGGTGACGTGAAGGCAAATAGGCTTGTTATCCAAAAAACGCTGGAAAATTTTGGCATTCCCGTTGAGATGGGAGAGGTGAATGTCGGACCCACTGTGACGCAGTTTACGTTTAAGCCGGCAGAGGGGATTAAACTCTCATCGATTACAGGCTTACACAACGATCTTGCACTTGCGCTTGCAGCGCATCCTATTCGTATCGAGGCGCCTATTCCCGGCAAAGCGCTTGTGGGAATTGAGGTGCCGAATCAGCGCGTAGCGTTGGTGACGTTGCGCCAACTTCTTGAATCTGATGAATTCAAAGCGCGCAAGTCTTCTATGATGGTTGCTCTTGGCAAGGATGTCAGTGGAGCGTCGCGCGTTGCTCATCTTGCATCTATGCCACATCTCCTGATCGCCGGTTCAACAGGTTCGGGAAAAACCGTTTGCATCAATGCGATTATTATGAGCCTCCTGTTTCAAAATGGACCCGACGACCTTCGTTTTATTATGATCGATCCGAAACGAGTGGAGCTGCCATGCTATAACAATATTCCCCATTTACTTACTCCTGTTATTACGGATGTAAAAAAGACCATCAATGCATTGAAATGGACAATTGGCGAAATGGAGCGGCGGTTTGATACTCTTTCGAAGGCAAGCAAGCGGGATATCGGATCGTACAATAAAACAACCGAAGAAAAGCTCCCCTATATTGTTGTTGTCATCGACGAGTTGGCGGATATCATGGTAACATCTGGGCCGGAAGCGGAAAATCTTATTATCCGATTGGCGCAAATGGCGCGCGCTGTCGGCATTCATCTTATTCTCGCAACACAACGCCCATCCGTGGATGTCATTACGGGTTTAATTAAAGCGAACATCACCTCACGCATTGCATTTGCTGTTGCATCACAGATGGACTCGCGTACGATTTTAGACACTTCAGGCGCAGAGAAGTTGATTGGCCGCGGAGATATGCTGTACATTTCCTCTGATCTTTCGAGGCCCGTACGGTTGCAGGGTGCATATGTATCTGATGATGAAATTGAGCGCGTCGTTGCTGCACTCAAAGAACAGGGAGAGCCTACCTATGAAGAAGGGGTTACCGAACGCAATGGAAGCGGCTCATTTGGAAACGGATCCGATGATGACGATGATGAGTTGTTAGGCGAAGCAACAGAGATTATTATGCAGGCACATAAGGCATCTGCATCTCTTTTACAGCGAAGACTTCGGATTGGCTATGCGCGTGCCGCGCGCATACTTGATCTTTTGGAGGCAAAAGGGATTATTGGTCCTGGAGATGGAGCAAAACCACGAGAGGTACTTGTTCGCGACCTAGATGACGTAGATATCCGCTCAACATCGCCATTAACCCATCAAAACGGTAATCCACTTGATGAAGACGAAGAAATCACGTAAGGTGATCAGCGAGACACTCCTATGATTCCATTTAAGGCATCACAAGCGACAGTTCCCATGACCATCGGTGATTGTTTGCGTTCGCGCCGGCGCGAGCACAAGCTTTCCGTACGAGGTATTTCTCAAGCTCTTTTGATCCCAGTCAAACATATTCTCCATATGGAGAATGACCAATTTTCCGCAATTTCAGAAAAACTCTATCAAGAGCTTTTTCTTAAGTCGTATGCCACATATCTCGGATTGGAATGGAGTACCGTGAAAGCTCAGTATGATGTGCAGTGCAGCGCCTATTCCCAACAGAGGATGACTTCGAATACCCGATCGATGCGCCCGGTATGCGCTCGCCAACTCATTGTTGCTCCTCAGCTTATTAAGACGATTTCCCTATCATTGGTTGTGTGCGGTTGTTTTGCATACCTGCTTTTTTTGGGATACCGCGCAGTGAGTCCACCCCCGCTGGCTATTGTACGACCCGCACAGGATGAAATAAGTGCAACAGGGCGTGTGGTTGTGCAGGGGGTAACAAGCGAGCATGCTCGAGTAACCATCAACGGAGAACAGGTTGCCACAGCACCTGATGGGAGATTCGAGCAGGATGTTACTTTGTCAGAGGGGACGAATATCATAACGATCGGAGCTTCAAAAAAATACAGCAAACAACGAAGCGAAGAAAGAAGAGTTATGTATCGGCGCGAGCATGCGCTGCGCATGGGCCCATTCACCTCAAATTAACAATAAAAACATATGACAAAACAACAAGACACGACACTATCAGACAAAGCGCGCAGTAATGCCATAAAGGAAGCTCTCGAACAGATTCGCGACCGCTTTGGCGATGGCTCGATCATGAAACTTGGTGAAGCAAAAAAAATGAATGTTGATGTGATTTCATCAGGTTGTCTGAGTATTGATATTGCTCTGGGAGTCGGCGGTTTTCCTCGGGGGCGTGTCATAGAAATTTATGGACCAGAGTCATCGGGCAAGACAACGCTTGCACAACACGCAATCGCTGAAATACAAAAACAGGGAGGACTCGCAGCATTTGTGGATGCAGAACATGCGCTTGATCCTGAATATGCCCGCAAGATTGGCATTAATATTAATGATTTATTTATCTCACAGCCGGATAATGGAGAGCAGGCATTGGAGATTGTAGAGACGCTTGTGCGGTCAAACGCTATCGATATTATTGTTGTGGATTCAGTCGCAGCTCTCACGCCCAAAGCGGAAATCGAAGGCGATATGGGAGATTCACATATGGGTCTTCACGCGCGACTTATGAGTCAGGCGCTTCGCAAACTCACGGCAATCATTTCCAAAACTAAGACAACCGTTATTTTTATCAATCAAACACGCATGAAGATCGGCATCGTGTTTGGTAACCCTGAAACAACGACCGGGGGTACCGCGTTGAAGTTTTATTCTTCAGTTCGTATTGAAATACGAAAAACCGCACAACTCAAACAGGGCGATCGCATGATTGGCAATCGTACAAAAGCAAAAATTGTAAAAAATAAAGTTGCGCCGCCTTTTCAAATCGCAGAGTTCGATATTATGTACAACGAAGGCATTTCGCTTTCCGGCGATGTGCTAGAGACCGGAGTTGTACATGGCGTTGTAAATAAAATGGGTAATTCATACAGCTATCGCGATGAAAAAATCGGCGTAGGCCGCGAGAGTGCCAAGCAGTATCTTGCAACTCGCAAAGACCTCATTGAGATGATCCGCCAGGAGGTACTTGCGAAATTCCGCCAGGGAGACGGTGACGCTAGTGTTGTTGGCGCATTATCCGATTCCGACAGTGACGAGACGGCAGACTCAGTTGCGTAAGGATTTTTACACTCGCTCGACGTAGGAAACCGTTTCCGTATTGATACGAATAGTATCACCCTCTTTGATAAAAAGAGGCGTTGCGATTGAAAGCCCTGTTTCGAGCTCTACTTGTTTTGTCACATTAC
Source organism: Patescibacteria group bacterium (assembly GCA_038065255.1). Lineage (NCBI taxonomy): Bacteria > Patescibacteria group bacterium. The sequence goes on along the minus strand of JBBTRI010000019.1, from coordinate 48,670 downwards.
CTGCCGTATCACCCTTGATTGCCGGTGGGGCTGATGTTACTTTGAGGTCAATTTTTGGAGGAAGGCTGATGGAGATGGGGTTTCCATTGAAGTATACAACATCCACCTGCGTACCTTCTTTCAGAAGGAGTGCGCGATTGCCAAGCATATCTGTACTGATTGTAAACTGATCAAAATCCGATGTGTCCATAAAATACACCCCACTCGGATCGGTATAGAGATAGTCTGCTTTTCGTTTTTCCAAATCAGGCTCTTCGAGGCGTTCTCCCGCCTTGAAGCTGTATTCCACAACCTTGCCGGTGATAAGGTTTTTAAGTTTTGTCTGCATGACCGGCTGGCGCTGCTGCATGCGCACGAAATTCGCCGTCATTACCTGGTACGGTTCGTTATTGAAAAGGATGTATGCCCCAACCTTAATTGAATTGAGAGAATCGAGTGGTGCCATTTCGCCTCCTATTTTTATTGTATGACAAAAGGCAGTAATGCCATGATACGTGCACGCTTAATAGCAACAGCCAATTTGCGCTGATGTGTTGCGCATACTCCATTTCTGCGGCGCGGAGAAATTTTTCCGTAGGATGAAATAAAGCGTCGCAGTACGGCAACATCTTTGTAATCAATTGGTGTTGTCGGATGAATGCAAAAATAACATGCTTTCTTTTTTCGCTGGATCATAGGTTAGAATGGTATTTCTTCAATAGTTGTTTCTTCTTGCTCTCCTTTTTGAGATTGTTCAGGTGACGGACCTTCATAAGCGTTTTGCTGGAATCGGCTCTGGTCTCCGCCCTGTTTTGAATCGAGGATAATCATATTTTCGGCAACCACTTCGGTGCTATAGCGCCTCGCGCCGTCTTGCCCTACCCAGTCCCGCGTCTGCAATCTTCCCTCAACGTAGGCGCGCCGTCCTTTTGCAAGATACTGGCTGCATATTTCTGCGAGCTTACCCCATGCAACAATATTATGAAACTCTGCCCGATCTTGTTTCTGTCCTTGCGCATCGGTAAATACGCGATTGGTAGCAACACTGAAACTAGTAACATTTTGTCCGCTCGGCGTTGAACGCAATTCCGGATTTTTTGTGAGTCTGCCTATGAGCATGACTTTATTGAGATCCATAGACTATCTGGTTAAAAAATATCATTATTAATGATCTCGTCGAGTCTTTTGTCCAACTCTTCATAGCTCAGTTTTGTTTGTTTTTTCCGATCTTTTGGCGCGGTAGCTGCATCAGATTGCTCTGGCTCCGATGCTTTTATGGGGGTCTCTTCTTGAGGTTCTGTCTTGAGCGTGACAGTGGGAATTGGTTCTGTTTCTGGGGGTTGAGCAATCTCATGAGAAGATTCGACCACGGGTGTTTCCGGCAGTACAGGAGCGCTTACCGGTTGAGTTTGTTGTGTATGACTAATAATCGGTTGTTCTGAGAGTGATTCCGGTTGTACTTCTTCCATTGCCGGCAGAGCGTCGAATGCCTGCTTCCGTTCAATAACAGGAGGTTTTCCAACAGTCTTTTTGACAGCAAGAGAGTGGCGTAATACGCTATTCATAAGCGAAAGCTCTCGTTCGATTGCGGATATGGCGGTATGCTCGGCCTCAAATTCAGCAAGAAAATAGTATCCGTAGGTATGGGTATCAATGGGGTACGCAAGCCTTTTTCTGTCGAGATGATGCGCAAAATGGACCGTTGAAGCATTGTTTTT